>NZ_JWIM01000122.1:0-1345 GCF_002896535.1 Mesotoga sp. B105.6.4
CTAGGCAATGAAGCTTGCCTTGGATAACAGTCTTCCAGAACCGCTTTTTTCGCTGATAGTTTCTGCGATTATCATCCTCTCTATCGTTATCCTGTCACTATTCGACAGAATCAATCTACCCGGTTTGATCGGCCTTGTTATGCTTGGAGTGATTCTTGGTCTTAGCCTTCTCAATACTATCGATTCGACTCTTCTGTCTATCTCGGCAGAGGTCAGACTTCTGGCACTGATAGTTATTCTCATGCGAGCCGGACTTGGATTGAATCGAAGAGTCATTAAGAAGACCGGTCATGTAGTCCTTCGTCTTGATCCTTTCAGTCTGCCTCTCTTATATCTGTTGACATAGTAGAAGCCTGAGTTTCATTCCGGGTCTTTTTGAGGGCTTTTCAATAATGATCTTGTCTCACTTTCTGCTGAATTTGAGTCTACTTCAGGGCGGGATGCTTAGATTCATAATAGCAGCGGTTTCACCTGCGGCAGTTGTTCCTGAGATGCTCAAACTTAGGGAGAAGAACTTCGGAAAGAGAAACGAGATACCTTCGACAATTCTTGCCGCCGCTTCTATAGATGATGTTGTGGCCATCACTCTCTTTACGTTTTTCTGGTGGTCGAGAGCGGTCAGGACATCAGTACAGGATGGTCTCTGCTTATGGTACCGGTGGAGATCATTCTCGGTATCTTTCTGGGAGCGTTAATCGGGTTTCTTTTCAGCCTCCTTTTCAGGAAGTTCCACACTAGAGATACAATGAAGGTTCTTCTGATGCTTTCGGTTGCATTCATTTTCCACAAAGCGGAGGACTTCTTGCCGGTGGCGACTTTGCTGGGAGTGATGGCAATCGGCTTTATGCTCCGAGAGAAGCTCCCAGTCGCCGCCGATCGAATATCTGGAAAGATGGAGAGAATATGGGTGGTCGCCGAGGTCTTCCTCTTCGTGCTTGTGGGTGCCTGTGTGAACATAAACGCGGTAGGGGACTCGTGGCTAATGGGCTTGCTTATAATAGTCTAGGGGCTCACATTTAGAAGAGCAGGTGTCTTGGCGGCAACCATCGGTCAAGACTAAATCTACGTGAAAGACTATTCTGTATGATTTCATATTTACCCAAAGCAACTGTTCAGGCAGCAGTAGGGGCAATATCCCTGGCAATGGGGGTTGCTTACGGAGATGTGATACTCTCGGTTTCGTTTCTATCAATCCTTACAACGGCCCCTCTTGGCGCCATTGGCATAAGACTCGCTGCAAGAAGATTCTCGAAGAACACCTGAGAGAGTCGACTCCGCTTTCTCTTCGAGTCTCTTCATCAAGTTATGAAAATGTGAAGTCTGTTTTCGATCCGGAGAAATCGTC
>NZ_JWIM01000008.1:0-263892 GCF_002896535.1 Mesotoga sp. B105.6.4
TAAGTGATAAACTCAAGAGAAGGGGTAATATAATCGGCTCTCTATTTTGTGACATGAATACGAATAGAGAATGGACTCCTGATGAGAAGCAATTTGTTGCATCCGTCGGGGATATTCTTACGCTTGCACTTGAAGAAGACGAGCTGATTACCAGCGAGCAGCGTTATGGAGACTTCTTCAGAATGAACGAAGCGGTTATGCTGCTTCTAGATCCACCTACGGGAGCCATTATCGATGCAAATGCTGCAGCCTGCGAGTTTTACGAGTTCTCAATTGACGAACTGAAAAAGTTTTCCATTGGGGATCTCGCAACGGATAGCAAGGCGTTGGCAGAAGTAGAAAGACTAGCCACTGGAGAGACGCTTCATGCGGTTACCCGACAAAGACAAGCAAGCGGTACTGTCATAGATGTTGAGATCTTTGCCTCGCCTCTAGGTTCTCCTGGGTTGGAAATGCTTATCCTGATTGTTGTGGACATTACAGAAGCGCTCGCCGCAAAGAGCAAACTGGCTGAAGCTCTTAGACAGGTAAACGTTGCTCTGGAGGAGCAGTTGAGTTGGTTACCAAAGTAGTAGAAGTAAGAGATCCCTATACTGCCGGTCACCAGGAGAATGTTAGACGATTGGCAACCGAAATAGCAGAGAGACTAAGGCTTGGAGAAGATTCCGTCAGAGCTGTAAGAATCGTCGGTCTGCTTCACGATGTGGGAAAGGTTTCTATTCCGGCTGAGATTCTATCTGAGCCTGGAAATCTAACCGATCTGGAGTGGTCTTTGATAAAACGCCATCCAGTGATGGGTTACGAAATCCTTCGCGATGTGAAGTTGGGAGGTCCAATAGCCGATATCGTTAAGCATCATCACGAGAGGGTCACGGAACCAGTTATCCTGAAGGCCTCGCAGGATCTGAACTCTCGTTGGAATCCAAAATCGAGGCTGTCGCCTATTTGGTGGAAGTTATGGTGTCACGCAGACCATATAGGGCATCAAAAGGTTTTGGGGAAGCAATCGAAGAGATAATGAAGAACTCAGGGATACTCTATGACAAAGAGGTAGTAGCAGCCTGTATTGATTTAATAGAAGCCGGGTTCAACATTAAAAGGTCTAACTACAGTAAACTCTAGGTGATATGGAGGTAATGGCATGGATGTAGCGATACTGATTCTTGCGATTTTCGTAGGGTTGGTTTTTTTAGGTCTTGCTGTGAAGCTTGCTTTGTTTGGTCTGCGTGTTATCTTCAGCCTTGCTTTTGTCGGGCTCTTGGTCTTTGCTGTGATATGGCTGCTTTCAAAGATCCTTACACTGTTTTAGAAATGATCGTAGCCACAAGAGTTCTATAGATCTTCATCCGTCCTGAAGAGGTTACTCTCCTTCATGAGTAACCCTTTGGCTAGCAGGCCACGAAACTTTTCCATCCGGTTTTTCTTAGAATAGGTATGCGAATTGGTCTTACTTTTCCTTTTTTCAGGGATCATTCAGGAACCCCATTTTGATGATCGTTTTGTTGAAGGCCGTGAATAACCGAGAAGTAGATGCAACTCCTGATGCCCTCCGTTTCATATGAGTTGGGTACTGTACCTCTGGTGACTGGACCATGCTAGAAGATAGTAGGAAAATGTTGAGAAGAAAGGGAAGAGCAAATACCTGTTTGATCATTCCTGGAATTATAGCTGCGAGTTACACAGCTGGTACCGCGTATTTCTTAATGCCCTATGAGGCAGTGGGGAGAGTCACAAGAGCCTCTCGTGAGTTCCGATGGTTTTGAATGCAGATTTGACAATAAGATTTCTATTGACAAAGTGGCAGGTCGAGACTGGGACTGTTTTCTATCTTGGCGGTCGGAGGTAAGAACCGTTGTCTCAGCTTCTGAATAGGCTCAAGTTGAAGGTATCGTAAGCTTTCTTGTAGAGATGCCGCTAAGTCTGGCTGTTCTTTCTTTGAACATGACTAAGAAAGTTCTTGATAGGAGTTTCCGGATCAACTTGAATTTCGACAGGCCGTTCTCTCGATGGTTCGATGACTTTGGTCTGCGAGTAATGGGGAATCTTTACAGAGCCGACGAATCCTAAAGTAACTTGAACCGAAAACATCTTTGTAAGCAATTCAGTGCGAGTTATCTGTAATCCACTACCGTGGTTCAGAATTCGTCGTTAGTCCCTGTTCCCACAATAAGGATGTGAAACCATCTCTGGTTAAACCTTGCCGACCCTCAGCGATCAAAAGTCAACGGATGTCCAGTTTGCTTGTCTTCCGTTAATTTCTTCTGATATCACGCCCACAACTAGAAGCGTATCCGAGTCGATCTCCGTAAATGATCGTGGTTCGAACAACCTAGTACTGAATGCATACTCATCAACTACTTAGCCATTTCCGTCTATCCTAAGCAATCTATAACCTTCATCATTAAGTGCATTATATAAGAGCAGAGCCACGTAGCTCTCATTGCTTTTGAAGAGTGAGATCTTCGCGGGAAATCTCTCATCAAGAACAGTTTCTCTTATCATTTCTCCAGTTGTGTCTATCCATGCGAGAAATCTAACTCCAGCTAAGTCGCTTGCAACTCCCACTACAAGAACAGCGTCTTCAAATTCGATAATTGCCTTTCGTTCAAGATTCAGATACTCAGCACTCACGATCGATTTCTCCAGACAGTCTTTCCAGACTGGTCCAGGAGCGCTAACCAGAGTGATTGACTGTCTTCCTTCCAGGAATAACTTGTAAGGAAAATGCTTCCGCTTGAATCTGTGCTAACATCGAGAGCCGCATCGAAATTTTTCTTTCGGAAGTCTCTTTCCCACAAAAGCTTCCCCGAACTGTCGGTCTTGATCAGAAAGGCTTGGAAGTAATTCTTGTCGGTCAAGCATTGATCGGCAATCAAGAAGTCATCTCTCGTGGTACATGCCTTCCTTGGCAAATAGTCTCTGTTCTTACCATAGAATTTCTGTCAAATTTGATCCCGTCTTTCTCGACAAGAGTTGCCATAAGCCTTTCACTGCCTGCATTTTCGACACGCGAAACCAGAAGAATACTGTCTTCGTCAGTGACGGTTAGGCATCTGCCGATATCATCTCCGGGAGTTCCGTACTTCTTTACCCACAAGACTTCACCCGAGAAATCGATCTTCAAAACAAGAGTCTCTATATATGGCTCATCGAATTTCTCGAAAGACCGATCATGACTAATCCTTCAGATACTCTGATAACACCGTTGATTTCTTCGGTTCTTGCCGTCTCAAAACTTCCCGAAAAAGCGAGAGTTGTGCGAACAACCGCTGTTGCGTACATAAGCAAAGCGAGTATTCTCATCTTTCGCCTCTCATCAAAGATAGATTACACGCCACATGACTCTTTCTATCTAGAGGTAGTAAAGAACAGCCTCATTATCGGATTGTGATGACTTCTCGTTTGCAGTGAGAAAAACCAGTATGGTAGCGACCTAGAAGCGGCTCTTGCTTATGTATCAAAAGTGGAGTTTTGTTCGCAAAAAAGAAGATATCTGGAGCCGGTAACAAGAATTTCAGGTCTTTGGTAAAGAGTTTCTTGGATTGGGTTAATGAGTAATATAATGGGTCTATAGCCTGTTGATTCCATTTTGAGAGGGTGATTCTCAATGCTTCAGCTGAAGGAAGTATCAAAAATCTACGAAACCGGTGAACTCAAACAAGAAGCACTGAGTGAAGTCTCAGTTTGTTTCCCAAAAAGTGAGTTCGTTGCCATACTCGGTCCCAGCGGTTCAGGCAAAACTACATTACTGAATATTATTGGAGGTTTAGATAGATGTGACTCGGGTGATCTGGTTGTAGAAGGCAAATCAACCAAGGAGTTCAAGGATTGGGAACTTGATTCATATAGAAACAAAAGCGTTGGGTTCATTTTTCAGAGTTTTGGCTTGATTCCTCACCTTTCCATCCTTGACAATGTTGGGTTGGCTATGACTCTCGGTGGAGTGTCGTCTTCAGAGCGAAAGAAGAGGGCTCTCGGTTTGCTTGAAAGAGTAGGCTTGAGCGATCAGGTTCACAAGAAGCCAAGTCAGCTCTCAAATGGGCAGATGCAGAGAGTGGCTATTGCAAGGGCTCTGGCAAACGACCCTGAGATAATCCTGGCCGACGAACCTACTGGATCTCTAGATTCTGTGACTGGCGAACGGACGATTAGGCTAATAAAGGAAGTAGCCAGTGACAAGTTGGTAATCATGGTTACTCATAACGAACAGATTGCAGAGGATTTTGCTGACAGAATCATCGCGCTTCAGGATGGTCGAATTGTTTCAGACACAAGACCATGCTCGGAAGATGATCCCAAGTCAGAACTCAAACTTAAGAAGACGAGTATGGGTTTCTCGACAGCTCTCAAGCTTTCCGCAACCAATATTCTCACTAAGAAGTGGCGAACGGGGCTCACGGTTCTAGCTTCAAGCATTGGAATTATCGGAATTTTTCTTGTTCTTTCGCTTTCAAGCGGTTTTGGAAAACAGCTATCGGGTTTTGAAGCTCAGACTCTATCTACGTTTCCAATAATGATTAGTCAGACAACTATTGACATTGAGTCCCAGAAGCCCCAATTGCTAGAGTATGACGGTCGGTTCGTCTATCCGTATGATCCAAGCGATGAGATCTTGATTCACAACAACGATCTGTCCGAAGAGTATTTGAACTACGTTGAGAGCATAGATCCAAAGCTTCTTTCGGGGTTCACTTACACGCGGCACGTTAACATGAATCTGGTTGCGAGATTCGGAGATATGGCGAAGACGGTAGATCAAACACAGGTGAACTTCACCGCATATCCGGAGAACCGGGATCCCGACACCCCTGGGTATCTGGAAAGCAATTTCGATCTGGTAGCCGGCTCACTCCCAGTAGAGCCAACTGATCTGCTGCTAATAGTAGGCCGAAACAACAGGTTGTCTAAGGAGGTCCTTCAGGCCATAGGAATTGACTATGAAAGAGAGAGAATCGATTTTGGAGATATTCTTGGACTCGAGATTAAGGCAATCTACAACGATGACTTCTACGTGAGGAATGGAATGCGTTTTTCTCCCAGGACGTCTTTGAGCGATCTGATTGAACTGTACTACGGTGACTATGGAATCACTTTACGGATTGTAGGAATTATTAGGCCAAAGAAGCACATTGAGTTCTCGGTTCTTGATGAAGGAATTACTTATTCCGATCGACTGGCTCAGATGTTTATTGAGAATGCACGGCAGTCTGAAATAGTACGAACTCAGAAGGATCTCTACATCAATGTTTTCACTGGAGAGCAATTCGCTTCAGATCTCTTCAACGTTCTTTCGGTTATCCCGCCCGATATCACGGCCCGTCTTGTCGGGGGGATTTCATTGCCTGTGACAAAGAGAAATACCCTTCAGAAGCTCGGAGCATTTGAGACACCGGTTTCCGTAGTACTTTATCCGAAGGACTTCAAATCCAAGGAAAAGATTCTCCAGCATCTTGATGCCTGGAACGAAGGCAAAGCGGAAAATGAAAGAGTTGTCTATATTGATCTCGCATCAACAATTTCAAGATTGCTGGATGGTGTGTTGAACGCCTCGACACTAGTACTGCTTTCGTTTGCTGCGATTTCACTGGTAGTCTCGTTAATAATGGTAGGAATCATAACGTTCATCTCAGTGACAGAGAGAACAAAGGAGATAGGCATTCTCAGGGCGCTTGGAGCAAGGAAGAAGGACATCGGTGCTGTATTCAACGCAGAGAATTTCGTTATAGGGTCATTTTCGGGCGTGATTGGAGTAGCTATCGGCTCATTGCTGGTGCCGGCGATGAATTCGGTAATCGAAAGTTTAACGGGTCTTGCCAATGTGGCTTGCCCGGATCTGATTCATTTTTTTGGGCTCAGTGGAGCAACCATTCTGCTGACAGTTATTGGAGGGTTGATACCCTCAAGGATAGCTGCCAGCAAAGATCCTGTGGAAGCTTTGCGTACTGAATAGGACTCTGCGGTTGAGTCTTAGTCATTTGCGGATGGTCTTCTCCATTTGTTTGGAGTGGTTTCAAGGGCTCTTCGTGGAAAACGTTTGCTGTTACACTTCGCCCAAGACTTCCTTCAGAATGGCTTGAACGAGAGTTGGATGATCATGATCCGGGTATATACAGATTCAGGTCCTTTGAAAGATTTGTGATCTCGACTGAGGGCATCCTGACAAGTTTGCCCGAATCAAATCCGAAAAAAATGAGATAGACTGATTCCGGTGCACCTGCCCTTAGGTAGGCGTCTTTTCCGACCATGATTGTATACTTGGTCTCTACCTCTGGATTCTTGAAGTAGTAGAACTTCTCTTGAGAAAGGCCTGGTTTGAAATTCTTCTGAAAGAAATACCCAGAGTCAGTAGAAGCTTTTTTTATTCCAACCCAGATATCTTTGGTGCCCGTTACGAAAACCCTGAAATACGGTCTATCGCTCGCTTTCTGAGCCTCTGTGATTATGGCTTCCAGATCTACCGTTGTGTTCGAGAGAAAGTTCTTTGCAACTATATACTGCTCCAGTGTCCCTCCCGATCCAAGAAGTCTTTCAACACTTGCGAGCTTTGCCTTGAAATCATCTTCTATTGACAGCAACTCCTGATCATACTGCTTGCGCATTTGAGTAAGCTCGGCTTCCATCTGTCCAACTTTGTTGATGGCAATTAGCGAGAATATGAAACCGATTATCGCCGCCATTATCAGGAAAAGACCGATAGCGAGCGCAGGGGAAGTTCTTCGTCTCTTTGCCATTCTTCACCTCTTTCTCCCGCAAAAGAAGAGATGCTCGGAACGGGCAAAAGTCTCGCGGTTTCTGCAGTATTTGTATTCCCAGTCTGCCGCCGCGCTTATTCTTGAGGCCAGTGCCCTCTCATCATACGGATAGAAGGCAACAACCGATGCTGTGTCAATTAGATCGAACCCACTCTCGCTCAGGCGAAATTCAACTTCGCCCGGAAAGAAAGGTCTGGTCACAAAGACCTTTCTGCTGAGTGAACTATCTCCTATGGGGACCTCTCCACCTTCAATGAGAGCCTTGGCCATCGAATACTCTCCCCTTGAGAGGAAATCCTGCAAGAAGGCCCAAGCATTATCAACGGTAGCTATAAGTACCCCATCTTTCTTAAGTACCCTGCACGCTTCTTTGAGTACTTTCGTCGAGTCTTTGACATAAGAAAGAAGATCGCCCATTGCAAGAACGTAGTCAAAACTCTCCCCTTCAAATGGAAGGTTATCTGCGTTCGACCTGAGAAACCTCACGTTGAGTTCGGCTATCTCGGCCTTCATGGACGCGACCTTCAACATCTCTTCGGCGAGATCCACTCCTGTGACTCTATGGCCTTTTTCTGCAAGATACAATGCCCATCTTCCTGTTCCAGTACCGATATCAAGTACCTCTCCCAAGGTCTCGACATGGTCGGCCAGAAGTCTTTCAACAATGACGTGGAAAAGCCTCCAGTAGGGTTCTTCGTACAAATAATCATATCTACCTGCAATTTCGTTATAGTATTCCCATGACTCCCTCAAACCGGCGCACCTCACAAGAAGAATTACGGCAAATGAGCAATTAACTATAGTATAATACATACTTGCCTGGGATTCAGAAGTTTGTTGACCATAAGAGGAAGTACGATCTGTGAAGATCCCCATGAAACTTCTCAAAGAACCCTTTGAACTCATTAGGGCCAGCAGGAAGACGGTTGAAGTGAGACTCAACGATGATAAGAGAAAGAAGATTTCGGCCGGAGATGTAATTGTCTTAACAAAAATCAGTAGCGGAGAGACTTTGTAAGTGCAGGTCTTGGGGGTAAGATCATTTGCGACTTTTGAAAAATTGTTTGATTCGTATGACGTTGAAAGACCCGGCGAGGATGTTGATAGCTTGCCGAAGGGAATCAGATCTATATTTTCAGATAACGACGAACAAAGATTTGGTGTTCTTGCTATCGAAATTGAGCTTGTCTTAGGGACCTAGAATCGTACTCTCTTCGCTAAAAAACTCTCCAAGCTTCTTTCCCATATCCTTCACGAATGTGTTTATGTCCTTCGACCTTTTTAGGTACCACCAGAAGACCAGTATTCCGATCGTTGCGCCGATATTGTTATATATGAGATCAAGCATTGTGTCGTCGAGACTATTTTCCTGAGCCATACGGTAACCGGGATAACCGCCAAAGATCTTGTCGGAGATGAACTCACCTATTTCCCAAAATACACCTATCATATTGACAATTGATATTCCGGAGAGCCAGACCTTCCACCTAACTGCCTTTTGGGGAAGGTTCGACCAGGCGATCGCCGAGCCGAAAATAAACGGAAAAAGAAAAAAGGCCCCCCAGAATCCACCGAAAATGTGAAGGAAATCGTCGAAAAGGGCGAATTTGTTGTAGAATTCATGCCACAAGCCAAAGAAACTATGAAGAGTGAGGTGCATCAATATGAGAAACCGCGTCTCCTCGTAAATCGGAACTCCTGTAATACCCTGGAATATCCAGGTAGAGTAGCCCAAAAACGCCATGATGAGGTAACCTAGCATATGAGGTAGATGGAAATCGCCAAGAGATCCAAATACCGGTACGAAAAGGAGAAACGAGGAAAGTATATTGATCCATTTAAGTGTGGTATAGAACTTTATGTTGGTTGACAGCATGGACTTGTTTAAAGTTGGTTTGTCGATTAGAGTCTCCCCAAAACTCCACGCGTATGCTCCAAGGATTCTAAGGACGTTCTTTAGAGTCATCAAAGGCCTCCGCAAATTGTCATTTTGTTCCCATTATACACTTATACACAAACTTGCCGGTTCACTATCGATATAATTTAACATAGCAGTTTACAAGTGAAACAGACTGCGGATATTCGCGCGGCTTTGTCAAACTCATTTGTTAGACTATTCAAGAGGTGAGGTTATATGAATTCGAGAAAGAGCTTTGACTTCGATAAGTTAGCCACAATATACTCTCAGCACAGATATCCCAACGAGAAGTTGGTTGAGCACATTTTCAACAGAGTGCACTACGCCGACAGAATACTGGAAGTTGGATGTGGGACTGCTGATTACGTGAGCGTCCTATCAGAACTGCTCTATGCGGATGGTTTTGGATTCGATATTAGTCCATCAATGATTTCCGAGGCTGAAAAGAAGAATCGAACCGTCGATCTGAGAGTAGCTGATGCCAATAAAGCATTTCCTTACGAGGATTCTCAGTTTGATTTTGTTTTTAACATAAATCTTGTCCACTACATTTCCGATCTTGAAAACCTCTTCATGGAGAGCTACAGAGTTATGCAAATCGATGGAAGTGTTCTCACGGTAACTGATTCATGCCAGGACATAGGAGAGAGAACTTTGACTCAGTATTTTCCTGAGACATTGGAGATAGATAGGGAAAGATATCCTGGAAACTCAGCTATAATGTCGGCTATGAAGAAGGCTGGATTCGAAGGCATCTATACTACAAAAGTGAAGACCACCTTTGAGTTCAAGAAGCATCACTATGACCAATACAGAAGCAAGGCCTATTCAGCATTGAGATTGGTATCCGAAAGGGGTTTCAGAGAGGGAATGAAGAAACTTGAAGCGGACATGAACAAAGGACTTGTGATGGGAAGAAAGGCTTATACTCAGATTTGGGGTATCAAGGTAGCGAAGAGAGACTTCGATCTTCCAACGATATTTTCAACAAGGTTCGATGGCAGAGAAAGAAGCAGTTAACAGATGGAGGTATTGTTGTGAGGAAGACGGCGATTAATACTCTGGTCGTAGCTGTTGGTTCATGTTTCTTTTCGTCTGCTATGAGCGGTGGAAAATGAGTCACTTTCTCTGTTCTAAGTGTGGCCGGAGGTATCCTGCAGATACGAGGCAATTCAGGTGCTCATGCGGAGGGACATTCGATCTCGATTTTAGATCTCGGTTTCCAGTGCATGAGATTGAGAAACGCTCTCACAATATGTGGCGCTATCGTGAAGCTTTACCAATCGAGTTTGATTGCTCTATTGTCTCTATGTCTGAAGGGTGCACTGCGTTAGTCGAAGAGGTAATTGGAGGAAGAAGCGTTTTTATCAAGAATGACACACTGTTTCCGACGGGCTCATTCAAGGATAGGGGAGCAAGTGTTCTCATAAGCTATGCGCGCGAACATTCAGTGAAATCGGTAGTCGAAGATTCGTCGGGTAATGCTGGTTGCTCAATCGCTGCTTATGCGTCCAGAGCTGGTATGCGTTGTGAGATATTCGTCCCTGATAGCACATCTCAGAGCAAGTTGAACCAGATCGCGGCCTACAATTCGAGAGTGAAGTTGGTCAAGGGATCTAGAGATGATGTGGCGAGGGAGATTCTCGAAACTGCAAGTATGGAGTTCTATGCTAGCCATGTATACAATCCATTCTTTCTTCACGGGACAAAGACATTTGCCTTCGAAGTATGCGAGCAGCTTGGTTGGAAGAGTCCAGATGCAGTAGTCGTTCCAGTGGGCAATGGGACACTTCTCCTCGGAGTGGCTATAGGATTTGACGAATTGCGTTCTGAAGGCGTAGTTAACAAAGTTCCGAAAATCATTGCGGTTCAATCGAAGAATTGCTCTCCTCTTTTGCAAGCGTTCAATAAGAAGTCTGATCTGCCGTTGCCCCTGAAGATCGAGAAGACCATTGCTGAAGGAATCGCAATTGAAAGGCCAGTTAGGGGAGCGCAAATACTAAAGGCCGTTACCAGAAGCAATGGAACATTTATTGGTGTTGCTGAAGACGAGATTGTTGAGGCGGGAATCGAAATGGCAGGACGTGGGTTCTTCATTGAACCAACTGCGGCAGCAACGATTGCAGGCCTTAAGAAGTATGTCACGTCCAGTAGTTCTCACGAATTGATTGTTTCAGTCTTCTCCGGTCATGGCCTGAAGACGGATCGATAACTCTGCGTACTTCCTTGGTGAGTGTCTTAGTTGAATGTGAGCCTGCTTTTTTTTCAGCTCCTTGAAGCAACTGAGATTCTACTGAGTTCTCTCGATTCGCCAAAGAAGGTTGAACTGGAAGTTTGAGTGAAGATCTTCATTCACGTCGCAGGTTAAGAAGCATCAAGATCACTGTCACTCTTCAGAACTGCGGCTTGCGAGTCAATTATGAATCCAGGTAGAGATTGTGTTACGTTGACCACCCGATTCACTGGTTATATAATTGAGTAAGGAGGTGGTTGAGTTGTTTTGGGATCCAACGTTCATCATACTTATTCCTGCAATCATCCTGGCAGCTTACGCCCAGTTCACCGTCAGTTCTCGCTTTTCACAGTATTCGAAGATCAAGTCGAGCTTTGGATTCAACGGCACTCAGCTTGCTAGGCAGCTATTGGACAACGCCGGTCTACATGACGTCAAGATAGAGAGAATCAGAGGCAATCTTACCGATCACTTTGATCCAAGGAAAAAGGTGGTGCGTCTGTCTGATACTACTCACAACAGCACATCGATAGCTGCGCTGGGTGTGGTTGCGCACGAAATAGGCCATGCAATTCAGGACAAAGAAAAGTATGCACCCCTTGTTGTTCGAAATGCTGTTGTTCCTGTTGCCCAGTTAGGTTCTTCTCTTTCCTGGATAATTTTCATCATAGGTCTCCTCATGGTTTCTCAGATCCTTATAAGAATTGGGATAGTTGTATTCTCTGCGTTCGTGTTCTTTACACTGGTTACGTTGCCGGTGGAGTTCAACGCAAGTTCAAGAGCAAAAAAGCTGCTTTCGTCCATGGGGATGCCTTCGAATGAGCTTAAAGCCGTGAGTTCTGTTTTGGGAGCTGCTGCAATGACGTATGTGGCTTCTGCGGCCACTGCTATTCTTCAGTTGTTGAGAATGCTTATCCTATCTGGATCAGGAAGAGATTAATGCAGGGGGCACGTTCCATAGCCCTCCAGACACTATCCTTTTTTGATACTAACGGGTATATTTCTTTTAAGAAGGTGGAGATGGCACTCTCCACCCTTTCTTCGAGTGATAGGTCCTTCTGTGTGAACCTGATCTACGGAGTTCTTAGAAAGAGGATTCGAATAGACTACGAGCTCTCGCGGTTTCTGAGAAAACCCAACAAACTTCCTGTGGCGGTAAGGAACGCCTTGAGGATTGGTATATTTCAAATCATGTTTCTGGATACCGTACCTGAATATGCTGCTGTAAATTCTTCAGTGAATTTGGTGGGAGTAAGGGAGTTCAGGGACCTTGTCAACGCAATTTTGAGAAAGATTTCCGATACCGGCTATTCGAAAAATCAGCCGCTGAATGTTTTTTACTCCCATCCTGAGTGGCTAGTAGAATACTGGAGAGAAGTAGAATGGATAGACAATGTCGAGGAGCTTCTCGAGTACAATCAGACACCTCCGACTCAAACAGTCCTGGCTTCAGGCAAAGAGGATGAGCTGATAGAGAAGGGTTTCATCTTTGACAAGAGTGAGTATTCTGAGCTTTGCACTGTCTTTCAGAAGGGAAGCTCAATTGAGAACCTAGAGACTCTGGATGAAGTCGAGTATATACTTACAGAAGTGGGAGTTCCTGTGGCCAAGCACAGTGGCAGCCTAACCGGCAGAATCAACGCAATGCCGTGGCTTCTTCATACGCTGACTCGCGACTCGCTTGATACTGCGTCTCATAAGGCCAAGACTCTTCTGAAGAGCTTCTCAAAAGAACATAACGATTTCATCTACTATAGTAAGGCGATCACTAGAGAAGAAAATGATATGGCTATTGGGGTTCTCGGTGAATTCAAATCAAGCAAAATGGGCCACTTTTTCTCGGAAAGGAATATAGTTGCCAGATTCGATGGAAGAGGGTACTGGTTGCAGCCATGGAAAGCTCCCCTTGTCTGTTATGTGGCAAGACTTAGGAGGAAGAAGTGAAGGACGTACTTTCTTTTAGTTTGGATGAACTAAGAGAGGAAATGCTTTCCTTAGAAGAAGCAACATTTCGAGCAAAGCAGATCTTTGACTGGATTTACAGGAAGAAGGCGGTGGACTATTCGGAGATGACAAATCTTCCCGTTAGTCTTCGGGAAAGACTCTTCGGGCTTCTTCCCTTTCCGGTTATGAAAATGGAGGAAAGACAGGTGGCCGATGATGGCACTGAGAAGTTCTTGTGGAAGCTGGAAGATCGCAATCACATTGAATCAGTGCTTCTGAGGCATCCAACTCATACTACGTTCTGCATCTCTTCACAGGTTGGTTGTGCGCTGAACTGCTCCTTCTGTGCTACGGGAGCCGGAGGTTTCACTCGAGACCTGTCTGCAGGCGAAATTGTCGGCCAGGTTGTATTCATGGAAAAGATCAGTGATAAACCTGTTGACAACATAGTTTTTATGGGTATGGGAGAGCCTTTTCTGAATGAGTACAATGTATTTAAAGCGATAAGCATTCTCCACGATCCCGTAGGGAGAGACCTTGGAACGCGGCGATTCACCATATCAACATCTGGTATTCCAGAATCGATAAGGAAGTTGGCCGATTCGAAAATGGATGTTAGACTGTCAGTATCGCTTCATAGTGCAAGAGACGAACTAAGGAGTAAGTTGATGCCTGTTAACAGGAAGTACCCGTTATCAACTCTTAGAGAGGCTCTAGAATACTATCAGCACATCACCGGTAACAGGATAACCGTTGAATATGCAATGATAAAGGGAGTGAATGATTCCAAAGAAGAGGCGCAGCACCTTGTGGAATATCTACGAGGGTTGAAGTCATTCATAAACATAATTCCGGTGAATCCCGTCAATAAGATCTACGACAAACCTTCAGAAAATGTAGTAGTTTCTTTTGTTGGAACTCTAAGAAAAGCAGGGTTTGAAAGTGCCCTGAGGCATGAAAAGGGAAGTGATATCGATGCAGCTTGCGGTCAGCTCAGGCAAAGAAGGAGGTAGGGCTTGGATAGAAGAAAAGGAGTAGTCGTTAGATTCGGAAGCAGAAATATGGAAGTAGTCGATAGCGAAACAGGAGGAAGACTTGTTTGCACCATGCCTGGGCGTTTTAGAATGCAGGGGATAAGACCTATTGTAGGAGATAGGGTTGAGTATGCATTGAGCGGTAACGGTCAGGGTCGAATAGAAAGCATTCTTCCCAGAGAGACTGAACTATTAAGACCGCGAATCTCCAATATTGAGCAGATACTTCTTGTACTATCGTTGAAGGAACCGGCTGTTCAGAATACGGTTACTGACCGTTTTCTAGTTCTGGCAGAGTTCGCAAAACTTCCGGTAGTAATAGTTGTAAACAAAGTCGATCTGCTGCACGGAGACGAAATAGAGAGTTTCTGTGAAATCTATGGAGAATACTACGATATCTGCCACGTCTCTTCAAAAGAGCAGATCAACATTGATAGGTTACGAGAGATTCTGAAGGGTAAGGTAAGCGTTATGGCGGGAATGTCGGGCGTTGGTAAGAGCAGTTTGCTTAACACGTTGAATCCCGGTCTAAAGTTGAGGGTGTCAGAAATATCTCGAGGTCTTGAGAGAGGGAGACACACAACATCGTATGTTGAACTGCTTCAATTCGAATTTGGAGGACTGATTGCTGACACTCCAGGTTTTGCTAATCTTGAAATGCCCGAGATAACTCCGGAAAACCTAAAGAGCTATTTCTTGGAGATTACTCAGGAAAATGAAATGTGCGCATTTTCCGATTGCAATCACATTGATGAGCCCGGTTGTTATGTCAAGGAGCTGGTCGAAGCTGGGAGTATTCATAAGAGTCGCTACAACAGTTACCTGAATATGTATAATGAACTGAAGGAAAGAGAAAGAGAGAAGGGAGGAAGAAAACATGGCTAAGATATCTCCCTCTATTCTAGCTGCAGATCTTACAAATCTGGCCTGCGAAGTAAAAAAAGTACGCGAAGCAGATTTTCTTCACATAGATGTTATGGATGGAATGTTTGTCCCCAATATTACTTTCGGAGTACCTATTATGGAGGCACTTGGAAGACTTGATCATCCTCCATTGGATGTACATTTGATGATAGAGGAGCCCTCAAAGTATGTTAAGGATTACGCATTACTCGGTGCCAAAAACCTCCACGTACATGTCGAGGGAAACTATCATCTTCACAGACTGCTTGGGGAGATAAGGGAGAATGGGGCTAACGCATTCGTTGTGCTGAACCCTTCAACGCCTGTTTCTTCGCTCGAAGAAGTGTTTCCCTTTGTGGATGGTATTCTGGTTATGACAGTCAACCCGGGCTATACAGGCCAGAAATTCATCCCCGAAGCTGCCGCAAAGATCGGAGTTCTCGACCGAATTCGTTCTGAAAAAGGTTTCTCATTCGTTATTGCAGTAGATGGGGGCGTGAGTCTGGGAAACGCGAAGGATTTGGTTGATCTGGGAGCGGACATTCTTGTTATGGGGGCAGCCGTATTTAGAGCGAAAGATCCATCGATTGTTGTTGAAAGGATTAAGGAGATTAGACGGTGAAGCTGTATCTTGTGACTTCAAATGAGAACAAGCTTAGGGAGGTGCGGTTACTTTCGCCGGAGAATATCGTGATTGATTCTATTGCAACTATTGTAACGGTTAGAGAGGTTATAGAGAATGCGGAGACCTTCATGGGTAATTCTCTTAAGAAGATCGAAGCATACAAGGAATTGGGTGTCCCTTTGCTTGCAGATGATTCGGGCCTAGTAATTGATTCTTTGGGAGGCTTTCCCGGGATTAGCTCAGCCAGATTCATGGAGGGTAAAGATTATCCACGAAAGATGGAGGCAATTCTTAGCCGAATGAAAGGCAAAGAAGAAAGGACTGCCAGATTCATCTGTGCAGCCCTCTTCTATGATCCTTCAAGAGAGGTGTTGCTTGGTGTAGAAGGCAAGGTTGAAGGTTCCATTGCCCTAGAGATTTCGGGAGAAGATGGTTTTGGCTACGATCCGATATTTATCCCTTCTGGTTTCTCCGAAACATTTGGTATCCTAGGCGATTCAGTCAAAAATGAACTTTCACACAGATCCGATGCATTTAGGAAGCTGTTTTCACTGGTCTCCCTTTATAACGAGAGACAATGAGCAGAATGATTCCAGCAAACAACAAAGCAACTGAAACTACCTTGGCCGTTCTTATGTCTGTTTGACCTATGTAAAGGCTGTCGAGTCTCAGTCCTTCAACAAAGAATCTAACGATAGAATAGAAGATCATGTACAGCGCAGTGACTTCACCGTAGTTCTTCCTCTTACCAAGATACCAATAAAGAAAGGAAAAGATGGCGACATTTGCGAGGCTCTCGTAAAGAAAAGTCGGATGGAAAAACTCATCTCCAGAATACCCTGGCATCCGGTATCTTAACGGAACAAACATCTTCCATGGGAGCTCGGTAGGTGCGCCATATGCTTCATAATTGAAGAAGTTTCCCCAACGTCCGATAGCCTGAGCCAGTGGCAAAACGGCAGTGAAGATATCCGTGGCCTGCAGAAAGGATAGCTTAGCCTTTTTTCTTAAAGTTACATACAAAAAAACCACAATCAGAGCTGCAAAGAAAGCTCCGTGGATGGCAAGACCACCATCCCATGTTCTCAAGATACTCCAGAAGTCGCCCCTGTAGAAATCGAAATTGAACGCTACGTAGTAGAGTCTTGCGCCCAAAACTCCGAAAATAATCCCGATAAAGACTACTTCTATCATGTAGTCTTCCTCTATTCCTTCTTTGAGACCCTGGTGTCTTCCTATAAGGTAAGCAACGATGATCCCTGCCGCGATCATCACTCCGTACCATCTGATTGAAAAGGGGCCGAGATTTTCGACTATTACTGGATTAAGTATTAACTCCCCGCTGAATACCGCTTTCAAAAGAAAAAACAACGCAACTACGGAAACAACAGCTACCGATATCAGAACTACTTTCTTCTTCATGTAAACCCCCTGTTTCCAGTTTTCGAAAGGCTTTGGCTTCAGGACGTATTTCACTTACGAAAAACTTGAGCATGCTAATCTTGAGAGGAGTTCTCGTGCAAATCAGCGGCCTCCTGTTGCTCTTCTTCAGATTGGGGTTCCATCTCACTAATAGAAGCCTTTTCTACAACAGCATCCAGAACCTTGTTTCTGATGATCGTGGAAACGATATCACTTCTAACGTCTTCACGAGTGCTCACCATTTCTTTTGCTCTGTCGGCAGAAATCCCCCAATATGGAGCCATCTCTTCAGCAAAGGCTTCAATTTCCTCTTCTTCTGCCTCAAACCCTTCTTTGGATGCTATCTCATGAATGAACCTCGTCTTCTTTATCTCATCGAATACACCCTTTCTGAAGTTATCGACAAGCTTATCTTCGCTTCCGGCCTGATTCAAGTAGTTCTCATAACTCTTATCCTTCTTTGAATTCTCTATTGTTCTCTGAACGAAATAATCAAGTGTCGAATCTGAGATCTCTATCTCTACGAGGTCATTGATCTTATCCATTGCCTGTTGCCTGAGGAAGTCTTTCTGCCAATTGATGAAAGACTCCATTCCCTCCTTTTCGACGATTTCTCTGAGTTCCTCAAGTGAGTTCGCTTCAGCATTCACTGTCTTCGCAAATTCGTCATCTAGATCCAGAGGGTTCTTCTTAAGCACTTCCAAAATCCTTACAGAATAGAAGTACTCGTTATCGGAGTCTTCAAATGTTCTCGTAAACTCAACCGATTCTTCCTTCATCTTTCCGATCACATTTTTCACTATAGGTCTATCGTCTTCTGGGGTGATATTCAACTCCTGGACCTTCTTGTCGGCTATCTTTTTTCCATCTTTTACAATAGTATACTCGATTTTGATTATGTCTCCATTCTCGACTGGGCCGTCCTTAGGTTCTAATATTGCATGCTCATTTCTAAGTTCTTCCAGTCTGTTGTTCACATAATTTAGAACAACTTCGTCTTTCTTTGGTATTTTCAGCTCGAGGTTTGCATAATCGAGAATCTTGATCTCCGGATCTCTGTGAAGCATGACTTCGATGGTTGCTCCCTCTCCCTCCATCTTCTGATCGTTTATCACAGCAGGTATAAGAAGATTCTCATCCTTGATCGCATCCTCAATCTTGTCTGACAGGACTTCGAGGACCATTTCTTCAAAGCTCTCTGCCAAAAAGTTCCTCACTATGTTCAGCGGTACCTTTCCCTTTCTGAATCCTGGTATTGAATATTGTTGGTTCACATATTTGGCTACATCCTTCTCTGCCTGTCTTACTTCTTCTGAATCAAAGGAAAAGAGAAATGTCTCAACATTCTCTTCCTTCTTAACGAAATTCTTTTCCACCGGTAATTACCTCCATTCAGTCGCAAACTGTATTTTTGCTGTCCAATTATACGTATCTGCCTGCTGTTCGGGGTTAAAGTGATGTTATATTAAAGGCTGTGATTACTGGAGTTCTATTAGCTCATACTTTAGGCTTTCCGGTTCGATTATTACCACTGTTGGTCTTCCTGTGAGGTAGCCGCAGCATTCCCCAGGATTGATTATAACTGGTTTGGAATCAAGTCTTATGTCAAGATTATGAGTATGCCCGTAAAGCAAGAAATCTGCTCTAACAGTATCTTTAAGCCCAAAAGGTTCATGCATCACAACCACGCTATAACCCTGGATCTCGATTTCATTGGGGCCCTTCACTAACGAATCACCAAGCATACTTTTTAAGCCAATCAACTCTCCGTCGTTATTTCCGACTACTACGTGAAGCTCCCCGCTGAACCTCAACAGCTCTTCTGCAGCAAACGGCGAAATAAGATCTCCGCAGTGAATAAGAACATCTACCTCGCGGTCTATTGCCACGCTTACAGCCTCGGAAATTCTTGTAATGCTGTCATGAGAATCCGACATTATCATCCATGTCATTCCCCTCACCTCTTGGCATCTTGTATCGTTGAAAACTTAAGGTGAATCGAATACAATTATAACTGCACAGGACCCATGGGACAAAGGGTCTGATATGCATCAGGTGCCTTCGGAGGTTTGATTGATTAAGAAGAGATTGGTAATTCGTTTCTGCTGTGGAGGTCTTCTAAGATTTCTTTCGCATCAGGAGACGGTTACGGCAATAGAAAGGACAATCAGAAGATCGAAATTGCCCGTTACTTACACTCAGGGATTCCACCCTCGGGTCAAAACAGGTTACTCTCAGGCAGTTCCAACAGGGGTGGCAAGTTTTGCGCATTATGTTTTCCTCGAGACAGAGACAGAAGTCTCTGACCCAGTGAAAGCCCTAAACTTTTCCTCTTGTTTCACTCTAAAGGCTCAGAAAGCATGGTATATTCCTTCGAGTTACACAAGAATAGATAATCTGATTGATTCCTACAGATTATCGCTTACACTTCCGAAAGAGCGCTATGTTCCAGATTCGTATGACAGCGAGCTCAAAGTTTCTAAGAAGACTAAGAGAGGTTACAAAGAATTCAGAGCAGGAGATGTATTTAAGGACCTCACAGTGACTCCCTTGAGAACCGTCTATATGGTAAAATATTCCCAGCCAGTAGACTCAATGGTTTCAGCGGAGGAAATACTCAAGATTTTTTCGAAAGATGGTACCGCTTCTTACGAAGGGGTGTTTGTTTTTGTGGAGGAAGCTCTCGTAAAAGGGAAGCGAACTTCAGATATTCTGGATGAAATAGGAGGGATTCGAAATGTCTGGTCACAATAAGTGGGCGAATATCAAGCACAGGAAAGGCGCTCAGGATGCCAAGAGATCCAAGGTTTTCACGAAAATCATCAGAGAACTAATGGTTGCGGCAAGAGAAGGAGGATCAGATCCTAATACGAACACTTCTCTGAGGGCTGCTATAGAAAGGGCTAGAGGCGCGAATATGCCTAAAGACACAATGGAGAAGGCAATCAAGAAAGGCGCCGGAGAACTTGAGGGGCAAACGTTCTCCGAAGCTCTTTATGAAGGGTATGCTCCTGGAGGGGTAGCACTTCTTATAAGATGTCTTACTGATAACAAGAACAGGACCGCTCAAGAGATCAGGCATACCCTTTCGAAGTACGGTGGCTCTATGGCAGAGAGTGGCGCGGTTAGTTGGATGTTTGAAAGAAAGGGAATCATTACTGTCTCTAAAGAGCAGATTTCCGACCTTGATGAGTTCCAGCTTCTTGCAATCGAGGCAGGAGCCGAGGACATAAAGGACGACACCGATCCAATAGAGATTATAACCCTTCCTGATTCGGTATCTGATGTCAAAACGGCGCTCGAAGAAAACGGGTATTCTCTTTCTTACGAGATGAGCTATATACCAAGCAATAGTCTGAAGGTTGAGGGTTCAGAAGCGGGTAAGCTTTTTAAGCTCCTTGACATTCTTGAGGACAACGATGATGTTCAGGAGGTTTATGACAACTCGGATATTGATGAAGCCGAAATGGAGGCACTTGCCGATCAGTTTGGCTGATATGAACTGCCCGTTTAGGCGACACTTGGAGTGATAACAATTGCCTTCTCTTCTAGGAATTACCCTAGCTCTGATTCTTGATCAGGTAAGTAAGTACTTTGTTGAGAATGAAATGACGTATTTTCAGCGAATAGATTTGGCTGGCGACTTCTTCGGCTTAAGATATGTCAGAAATACGGGTGTTGCGTTCGGTCTATTCAAGAACCAAGAACCCTGGCTTCTGGCTCTTATAGCTGTTGCAATTGTCGTAACGATTGTGATCCTTTCTAATGCAAACTCATCGAAGTTGTCAAAATGGGAGTCCTTCTTCATTGGTCTGATTGCTGGAGGTGCGCTCGGAAATAACCTGATAGACAGACTGAGACTCGGCCATGTAGTTGACTTCTTCGAGCTGAGAGGGTTTCCCGCGATCTTCAACTTCGCAGACATGTGTATAGTGTTCGGTGCAGCATTGCTAACTCTTTCAGTATACCGAAGGGAGAAAAGTGCTTCAAGAGATAACAGTCTCCAGGCGTGAAGACGGCTGGAGGCTTGACAAGATAGTAGTTGAGAAAGCCCCCCCGTGGATTTCACGTACTTTTGTGCAGCGGCAGATTATGGAGTCTAAAGTTTTTGTTGACGGAAGAGCTAGAAAGCCGGCTTATAAGGTGAAGTCCGGAGAAATAATAACTTTCGAACTGCCGGACAAGCCCCAAATACTATCAGTAGAACCAGAAGATATCCCTCTAGACATAATATTCGAAGATAGAGACATAATCGTTGTCAATAAGGAACCAGGTATTATTGTTCACCCTCTTCCGAGAAAACAAACCGGTACACTTGTAAACGCTTTGCTTAATCATTGCGGCGATCTTCAAGGTATTGGTGGTGTAACAAGACCCGGGATAGTTCACAGGCTTGACAAAGACACTAGCGGCGTAATAATCGTTGCAAAGAATGATCTTGCTCATGTCTCCCTCTCCTCACAGTTCAAGAACAGGCTGATCTCAAAAGATTATCTTGCTCTCGTTAAGGGTAAGACACCCGCATCTGGCAAGATAGATTACTCCATTGCACGTCATCCCGTAAACAGACTGAAGATGTCAATAAATTGCAACGGTAAGGAATCTCTTACGAATTTTCGGACACTAAGGAACTTTTCTGAACTTGCCTCTTTAGTTCTTGTGAGTCCAAAAACTGGCAGAACTCATCAAATAAGAGTTCATATGAAAGAAAAGGGCTTCCCTCTTCTGGGTGATGCAGTCTACGGAAAGGCAAGAGATGACGAGATATTTGGAGTGAGAAGGCAGATGCTCCATGCACTAAGACTAACCGTCTTACACCCTCGGTCCGGGAGAAGAATGACTTTCTTGGCAACACTTCCTGAAGACATGAAGGAAGCGATAGTTAATCTAAGCGAATTGGTGGAGAAGAAGGCATGAAGACTGCTTTTCTAGTCACGAAGTACGAGTTATTCGGTTCTGTCCTCGAGCTGGGCGAGACGATTGCTGAGTTGAAAAAAAACGGATATGAAAGATGTGTCATAGTTGACTCTTCATTGTCGTCTTTTGTGAAATGGCATACAGCGCTTTCCCGTGCAGGCATAGTAACTGTACCGGGTTTGCACAAAGGAAATGATTATTGGATTGCCAGAAGCGAAAAAGGGTTCAGAGAACTTATGAAAAGCGAGATTATCGAATCCGACGACTTGGTGCATGTTTTGGGAAAACCTCGCAATCTGGATCCCTCGTCAAAGAACCCAATCTGGGAGTGCCGTTATCTTGATCAAAATAGCGAAAGGTTCAGAACATACACATCCTTGGGGGATGTCCTCGAAACGTCCGACTACTCTTTGCCTGATGAAAGACGCTATCTGGATATGGAGAAAGACCTTGGCAAACTCCTTTCTGAATTGCCTCAGGAGTTTGCTATACGGAAGCTGAATCATGTTTTTCCTGTTAGATCAAAGCCTGAGGATTTCTCCGCGTTGCTCGAGAAAATAATCGGATCAAAGAAACTTGGAGCTAGTTACGCTATAAGACTTGAAAGGGAACTTTCGGTGATTCTGGTAAAGGGAATTCAAGATTATTTCATGACTGTCTCAAAGATCGTTGAGATAGCCAAGACCGGTGGTTGTTGGATTGGCCCTGGAAGGGGATCGGCCGTTGGTTCACTTGTAAGTTATCTGCTTGGAATAACACGTATTGATCCCGTTGAAGAAGAACTCTTTTTTGAAAGGTTCTTGAGTTTGAAGCGCGAAGATCCACCAGATATTGATCTTGACGTTGATGATGAATCGAGGCAAGCACTTCTAAAAAGTTTGAAAGACCACTTTGGAAGCGATCATCTATGCCTCATTAGGACGGCATCTACTTACGGATTCAAGGGGGCGGCTCGGGAAATTGGCAGAAAGCTCGGTATTGATGGGCAAAGAATATCGAGGCTAATCGAGTGGAGCAAAGAAGGGCAAAGATTTCCCTACGCGTTTGAAGGGGACGTTGACATGAAACAGCTCTTTGATATGTCAAGAAGCATTGTGGGTCTGTACTCAGGTTTTTCAATTCATGCAGCGGGCCTAATTCTGTCTGATTACCCTATTTCCGGATTGATTCCACTCGATTCAGGCGGTGATCTTCCTGTCTCTCTATGGGATATGAATTCTCTCAGCATCATGGGTTTGCAGAAGATCGATCTTCTGGGACTCAGGAACCTTTCGCTTCTTAAGAAGATGGCGAAGGGCAAGGAGCCCTGGCATTCCCCTACGAACGATGCTAGAACGTACGAAATACTGGAAAAAGGCTACACTGCCGGCGTGTTTCAGCTCGAGGCCCCGTACGCCACGAAGGTTGTTAGATCAGTCAAACCTATATCGTTGAAAGACTTGTCGATATCGATCGCCCTCAATAGACCTGGACCAATCAAATCGGGAGTCACGGAACGCTTCCTCAGACTATCCAGAAATCCCTCTGATCTGGAAAGAATTAAAAGAAAGGTTCCAGTGCTTGCGGAGACCGGTGGCCTTCTAGTTTATCAGGAACAGGTTCTCAAAATCGCTTCCAGTTTGCTTTCTCTTGAAGCAGACGATGGAGAGCTTTTGAGAAGAGCTCTTTCAAAGAAAGACAAAGAGGTTGTGAATAGCTTGTTCAGAGCTTCACCCGGGTACAGCAAACTCACTCCTGAAAGAAGAGAGAAACTGCTGTCCTTCCTTATGGACTTCGCTGGATATGCATTCAACAAGTCTCACAGTCTAAGTTATGCAATGATCTCTTATTGGTTGGCATACTTCAAAGCGAATCACCCCGAAGTCTTCTATCCGCTTATCTTAGTTGAATTACCCAGAAACTCTCTCACGCGCATTGTTGCTGAGATAAGAGACAGGGGATTTTCATTACGTACAGAAGATAGATCAGTGCAAAGTCGAGATTATGTGACAGTTTCGATTCCCAGGCTGCTAAATATCGACTACTTGAAACCGGTTCCAGACGAGAATTCCTTTTTCACTTTTGTCAGAAACAATAGGTCCCGTTGTCAGGCGAGGGACCTGGAAAAACTAATAAAGAGTGGCTACCTCGATCGCTTCGGTCCAAGAAACGAGTTGTTGAAGAGAATGAATGATGCACTGGCCGGAGTTAATCCAGAACTGAAATCGATTCGTTCGGTGTTCGGGTACAAGGAAGATGAACAAGAAGCAAGGGAGAGCGATACAGATATTGATAGAGCGATGATGGAAGTTGAAGTTCTTGGTTTCAATTTGACGGAGATACAGCCGCCGGACATTTCCCGAAGACCGACTGATTTCGAACTAACAACGGCTCTTGCACGTTTGAGAACGGGAATCGCTGCGTTCAAAAGGGTAGACTACCTCGGCAGAAGCTTTGTAACTGATGGGAGGTCCTTTGTGGAGATAGCCGGGCAAGCGCCTCTTCAGGGCTATGTGCTGTTCAAGAGCGGGAGACCAATGGAAATGAAAGAGCGCATTACAGAGGTGAACAGAGTTTTCCACGGTCAAATTGATAGGAGGTTTCTTGCTGCAGGCTCCGATTACGAAAAAGTCATAATCAAATCTAAAGACTCTCAGACAGTGGTCCCCAATGCAAAGCCTTCGGAAATTGACTCAGATGAGATAATCTGGAAGTAGTACATGGAGGAGATAATGGAGATCTATTTCGTCAGGCACGGAGAAACTGAGTGGAACAACAGCAATCGCTGGCAGGGAAGATCGGATATTCCACTTTCAGAAAGGGGCAGGAACCAGGCTATACAGACTGGAGAGTTTCTCAGGAAGATCGGTCTAAGACCGGCGGCTCTCTATGCCAGTGACTTGAAGAGAGCAAGAGAGACGGCAGAGATTATTGGTCAAACTCTCAGGATCAAGCCAATCGTCAATCCAGTCCTCCGCGAAGCCGATGTTGGTTTGTGGAATGGCCTCGAAATTAGCGAGGCTTTCAGAAATCACGGCAATCTAATTGAACATTGGCAAAAGGATCCGTGGGCTGACATTGCAAAAACAGAGTCCCTTGGCGAAGTGCAGAGAAGAGCGGTTAGCTTTCTTAAGTTCGTATCAACCGCTTTCGCGGGAAAACAGGTAGTTGCCGTCTCTCATGCTTTGCTAATAAGGACTGTCATCTGCTACTCAATGGGCCTGCCTCTGGAGAACCATTATAGACTCTCAATGCATAACTGTTCAGTGTCTTCGATCATTGTTGAGGGTGGGGAAACAAAGGTTCATGAACTGAATCTCTGGCGTCATCTGGAAGAAGAGCAGGTATTATGAATCTGAGAGTGAACTTCGTTCCCCGTGTCCTTGACGAACAAACCGATATCGCAGTTGTAATTGATGTCTTGCGGGCGACCAGTACTATCACGACGGCGCTTCATCTTGGCGCAAAAAAAGTGATTCCTGTGGAATCGGTCGAGGAGGCTTTGGAGTGCAGAAAGCGAGATCGTGAGGTGCTTCTTGGAGGAGAGAGAGGATCGATGAAGATAGAGGGATTCGATCTGGCAAACTCCCCAGTTGCTCTCTGCAAGAAGATGATCTTTGGAAAAGAGTTGGTTATGACGACAACGAATGGGACAAACGCTGCACTTTTGTCGAAACGTGCGGGAAGGCTTGTTGCTGCCTCCTTTTTGAATCTTGAAAGAATAAACGGGTTTCTTGAGAGTGAAGGCGGCAGGATTGAGCTCCAGTGCGCCGGCTCTAGTGGAAGAGTTTCACTTGAGGATGTCTTGCTTGCGGGTGCAATTGTATCCGGATTGGGAATGGGTTGTACCGATGATGGTTGCACGTTAGCTTCGCTCCTGTATGAATCGGCCAAGAGTGATTTGGAGAGCTTTTTCATTGAGAATGGCTTTCACGCGAGAAGACTTCTCTCTCTAGGGTTTGGTGATGATATAAGCTTTTGTGCTAGAATCAACATGTACAATCTTCTCCCGTTGTGGCGGGACGGTGGGTTCGTACGGGGGTAGTTTAATGGAGTTTGTTTCAAATTTCTTTTTTGTTATCGCGATGGGAGCGCTCTTTCTGTCACTGATTTTCTTCGAAATTGGAACTAAGAAGGTGCGTAGGCCGAAGAGCGAAGTGAAGCCTGAAGATTACAAACCTTACGATAGGAAAGGCTGGTACTCTCTGTTGGCAGCAGGAGGGTTTCTAGGTCTATCTTTGTTGTTTGCATTGATTTTCTGAAGGTCGAGGGGGTTGATTGAATGCCTAGCAAGCTAGCAGTTGACAGCATCATCTCGAAACTGCCGGGGGTGCACAGCGCCAGAATAGTTTATGACGAAAACGGCGAAATGGTCGAGATTCACGTTTTGGCGGACATTTCCAAACCGGCAAAGCAGTTGGTAAGAGATATTGAAACGGCAATATACGCTTCAACGGGTGTCAAGATCGATAGGAAGATCGTCTCTATTGCACAGATATCCCTGGATTCAGACGATGAAGAGGAAGCTTCGGTTGTAAGACCTTACCAGAAGGAAGAAGTCCAAGGTTACAACTTCCAACTTAAAAGCCTCGAGACGCGTGCAACGATGCGAAAACTAGACATAACGGTAATGCTAGATTATGAGGGAAGAGAACTTGAGGGTTCGTCAATTGTAGACATTGGTGACGATGAGAAGTACATGGCAATCGTGGAATCAGCGGTTGCAGCAATAAGGGATGTCATTCCAAGTTTCAGAATAGAGTTCATCGAAAAGCTGGAGTATGGGATGACTGAGATTGTAATGGCGGTAGGTTCTGCACTGGTAAATGGAAAGAGAAAGAGAGAAGCCGGCGCTAGACTGTGCAAGAAGGACAGTCTTAGCGATTTCGCACTAGTGGTTCTCGAGATAATCAATAAGATCTAAATGAGGATACTGACTATAACTTCGGAGGTGCTCCAATGGATTTGTCGCACTTTGTCTCTTCTGTAACGCCTTCGGCGACCTTGGAATTCAATAAGAAGGCGTTGGAACTCGCTCGATCAGGAGAGGATGTTGTAAAGTTCACTGCTGGTGAACCGGATTTTCCTACTCCCCGCCCAATTGTCGATGCAGCAATAAAAGCTCTCAATGAGGGAAAAACGAAGTATACGAACGCCGCTGGAATAGATGAGTTGAGAAAGGCGATAGCTCTGAAACTTCAGAAGGAAAACAACATGACTTACTCACCCGAAGAGATTGTTGTTGCGAACGGTGGAAAACAAGCTATCTACAACGTTCTGAAGGCTTTGGTCAACGTTGGCGATGAGGTGATAATCATTTCGCCTGCATGGGTAAGTTATGAGGCGCAGATTCTTCTCTGTGGTGGTGTACCGGTCATTGTGCAGGCTGATGTTGAGAGAGACTTCATTCCTGAGATCAACGAAATTGAGAGTTCCATTACCGACAAAACGAAAGCGATTATGATAAATTCTCCGAACAACCCGACCGGGGCGATCTATCCAGAGAGTTTCCTAGGGGAACTGGCAGACCTTTGCATAAAGGAAGATCTCTTTGTCATCTCTGATGAAGTGTATGAAAAGCTTGTATTCGATGGTTCTCACTTATCAATAGCCTCGATGGATGGAATGAAGGAACGTTCAGCGGTCATAAACGCTTTCTCCAAGACATACGCAATGACGGGCTGGAGAGTAGGCTATTCCGCCACATCCACTAAGCTGGCAAAAGAGATATCTAAAATCCAGAGCCACCTTGCATCAAATGTTAATACTATGGCTCAGTATGCAGCCTTGAAGGCGTTTGAGGTCGATACCTCTTCCATGGTTGAGGAGTTTCGGAAGAGAAGAGATTTGGTTGTATCAAGGCTTTCTGAGATTGGACTCAAATTCAGCAAGCCTGCGGGAGCTTTTTATGTATTCATAGATATCAGACCATACCTTGGCCGAAGGTATGTGAATTCCAACGAATTTGCTCTTGGGCTTCTCGAGGAGCAGAAAGTGGGGATGGTTCCGGGAAGTGCGTTCAGTTGCGAAGGCTTCATAAGAATGTCTTACTCCAGTTCGGTTGAAGAACTGAAGAAGGGAATTGACAGATTTGGGAGATTTCTCAAGGCGATTTAACTAGCGGCCAGTCCAGTCCAGGCTCCATTTAAACGATTGAGTTAGAAGCTGGACACTTTCTAGATCGGATTTTGAAAGGTCGTCCAGCATTCTGTTCATAGCATCTCTAAAGGCGTATTGTGTGTTTCCTGAACGGATCTCCATGAGACATTCTACAGTAGCTGCGAACTGATCGGCTGCCCACACAATTCTGCCTTCCAATGATTCAAATGGATCCAGCATTCTGAGTTTAAGCTCTTTGATAAGTTCATCGGGCATTCCGTCCAGCAGGTTCTCGGTAACCATCTGCTCTTCAACTTGAGCGATTACCTCATCGAATCCAGGGACTTTCTTCTTTGTTGGTGTGATTATGTCACCGGTCATGCTTTCTGGAATGTCGTGCAGAAGGGCGCGTTTTACAGATTCAACGGGGTTTATTGCAGTGCCTTTCTCCTCCTCAATACAGGAAAGAATGTATGCAGTTATTGTAACATAGGATGAATGGGCTGCTACAGTGGTTGGAACGTTTCTATTCAGCCGATTCCAGCGGACAGCTCTTAACAGAACGATCAAAGCGTTGGTGTAGCGTTCAAGCCATGGGGTGTCCATGATAAGGCGGTAAGGTTCGAAGTCTCTGAAGATTTCGATTCGTTTCTCGAGACCTTTCAATGGTCGGCTGAAGAAGTCCGGGAAACTCCTTGCATGTAGGCCCGCCTCTAGTCTGGCAGACAAGAGATCTCCCGTCTGGATTATTTTGCCCTCGACAGAATCATCTTTTGAATTGACCATAGACAGATAGAATGGGTTGTGCCGTTCTTCGGGCAAGTATTGAACGATTTCCTCTACGGTTCTCGAAAAAACATCGTTCCATTTATCTGGTGAAAGAGATTTTATCAGAACCTTGGTGTCAACAGAGATGTCGGAAAGAAGGCATTTTGGCAGTTCCTTCAAAACCAGTCTCTGAAAGAGTTCCTTCTGGTTGATATCGAGGCCACTCAGCCTGGCCATCTCTGACATCAGTAAACTGTATTGGGCTGAGATGAAGGCATTCTCTGCTTCGTTAGTCCTTAGAAGAGTGGGTGTGTTGTTCCACCTATACATTGTGAAGAGATTTGTTGCGAGTTCTAGTAGCTTTACGTATCCTTGAAACATGGAGACACCTCCCCAGCAGGGTCAAAGATCACACTGATACAATTATAATTGTTGTGTTGAGTAAAATAAAGTCTTTAGCAGGGAAAGAGGCGGTTTTATGAACATTTGCAAATGGACAAACAGGACTTATCCACTGTTTAGTGATGACTGTACTATAGGTGAGATTTTGAGCGACAGAAAGTCGGCTGGGCTCACGTATATAATCTCGGTGGATAGTGACGGGCGACTGGCAGGCGTTGCAAAAGTGGATGATATCAAAGATGTTGATCCTGCAACGCCCGTTTCAGAGGTTATTGCAGAACCGGTCTTCTACTGTCGAGACTCTGATTTCATTGAAGATGCCGCACTAATGCTTATCGAGAGTCATGACTATGTTCTTCCTGTAGTTGACAATGATTTTTTGGTGGTGGGAGCTATCGGAGTCTTCGAGATTCTTGAAGGCCTGATGGAGTTCACTGCAATGGACAAGCCAGGAACAAGAGTCTCTGTCATTCTGGAGGACAAGCCAGGAGCGTTGCGAGATGTTGTAGATTACCTTGCCGAAAGAGAGGTAAATATCCTTTCGATAATCACGTCAGCGGCAGAATCAGAGGATGAAAGACGGGTCGTTATCAGAACAGATGAATCGGACATAGGAATGATCGCTGAAATACTTCAAGAAAAGGGCGTTTCTTTTGAGAGCATAAGTGAAGAGGAGGGTTTTGGTGTCTGATTTTGCAAGTTACCTCATTCTAGGTGCGGTTCAGGGAGCAACTGAATTTCTTCCAGTTTCGTCTTCTGGACATCTGACTATTTTTTCAAGTTTTCTTAATGTTCCGCTCGATGTTGAATCTAAGGCGGCGTTTTTTGCTGTATTGCATCTTGCAACATTCTTTGCCGTTTTGTTGTTCACATTTAAGGATGTATGGACCATATTCTCTGGTTTGGGTAAGCCAGAAAAGAGGGACTCTTCAATCAGGTATATATTGTTGCTTCTGATTGCGACCATTCCGGCAGTTATAGCTGGTTTTCTGCTGGAGGACGAGATAAAGCTACTGTTTTCAGATGTAGCCTTTGCATCTACCATGTTGTTTGTGACCGCGACTATGTTGTTCATATCGGATAGGCTTAAGGGTGATCGCAAGATATTGGATCTCTCTATTGCAGGGGCTCTTTCAATCGGTATCTTTCAGGCGGCGGCTATAGTTCCGGGGATATCCAGGAGTGGTTTCACCATCTTCGGAGCCTTACTTGTCGGTATGGTTAGAAGAGACGCCGTTAGATTCTCGTTCCTCTTGAGCCTCCCGGTTACTCTAGGAGCAGGTCTTCTGGAGCTTTCAAGAGTTAATCTTCCTGTCAGTACGGTTCTATTGTCTTCCATTCTTGCTTTCCTGACCGGAGTAATGGGACTGTGGCTTCTCAAGAAACTTGTTCTGAAGCGACGTCTGAGTTTGTTTGCCGTTTACTGTATAATTATAGGGACAGTAGGTTTGATTTTTCGAGGAGTGATGTAACTTGGACTTGAATCTCCTCTTTCCCGGCAGTTTGGTATATGTGCCGGGAATGCTGGATTCTCCAACGAGTAGCTGTGTTCTTCTTGTGGAAGATGAAAAAAAGATTCTCGTCGATCCGGGCGGTTTCCCTTCTCTAGAGATTCTTGAAGATAGACTGACTTCTCTGGGTCTTTCCCCAGATGGAATTACCGACATATTTCTGACTCACTTTCATCTAGACCACGCCTTCAACAGCATGTTTTTCCCGAACGCAAAAGTTCATCTGCATGAGAGTTACAGTAGCAGAGACTACGGTTCATTTGGTCCTATAGTTGGAGCCATGTACCAGAAGATAGTTCTCTCCTGGAATAGAGTCGAGCCGTTCAGGAATGGAGACATGCTTCTAGATTCAGTAGAAGTTCTGGAGTCTCCTTTTCACTCGAGAGATCATGTTTCTTTTTTTCTTGAAACAAGTAATTGTGGCAATGTCTTTATTTGTGGAGATATATGCACAAGGCAAATACAGTATCACGAAATGCGAAAAGGTATGCGGACAGACGAGGCCGCTGCTTTCGTAATGAAGTACTTCGACATGGCAGATACTGTGATCTTTTCTCATGACCTGCCGATATTCAAGAGGTGATTACATGAGAGTGCTGTTTGTTTCTTACGAAGTGTATCCATTAGCAAAAGTAGGAGGTCTTGCTGATGTAGCTGGATCCCTTCCGAAGTACTTGAAAGAGCTGGGAGTGGATGTTGATATATTAATGCCTCTTCATGGATCGATAGATAGAAGCGTTTTATCAAAGACGGGAAGGGTCCAGAAGACAAGATTCTTAAGAAGCCCTCGCTTCTTTGATATCTATAAGACTAAATTGCCTCAAAGTGAAGTGAGTGTCTTTCTGCTGAGAAATGAAGATCTTATGGACTCCAAGGAGGTCTATGGCTCAACCGATTTAGCTCTTCAAGCAATGAGCTTTTCCGATGCAGCCACGTCCTTTGCGATTGAGCAAGGTTATGATATCGTTCATCTCAACGACTGGCATACCGGTCTCATGGCAGTCTATCTTAAGCAAGCCGAAGCCGGAATTAAAACAGTCCTCTCAATTCATAACTTAGCTTATCAAGGTGTCTATGAAGACAGTTATTTTGAACTCTCGGGGATTAAGAAAGATTATCAAAAAGATATTTCGGTGCAAGAAGGCCTCAATTTCCTTAAGGCGGGCATTGAATTCTCCGATAAGCTTAGTACGGTCTCCCCTACCTACGCAAAAGAAATCCAGACTCCTGAGTACGGTGCGGGGCTGGAGGCAATCCTTTCCAGAAGGAACAATGATCTGGTTGGAATATTAAATGGAATCGATTATTCCGAATACGATCCCGAAAACGACAAGCGTTTGTGGGCTAACTTCGGTCTTGATAATCTTAAGAACAAGAAGAGAAACAAATGCAATCTGCAGAAATTGGTAGGTCTTCCCAGAAACAATACGGCAGTTATTGGATTGATCTCAAGACTTGTTGATCAGAAAGGGCTCGACCTAATAGAGGAGATTAAGGATGGTCTGATGAAGCTTCCCGTCCAACTAATAGTTCTGGGGACTGGTGAGAGGAAATACGAACTCATGTTTAAGGAGCTTGAAGAAGCTTATCCAGATAGGGTAGCTGCAAAGCTAACCTTCGATTTGGATCTTGCCCAGAAGATTTACGGGGGCGCAGATATGTTCTTGATGCCTTCCAGATATGAACCTTGCGGCTTGGGTCAGATGTTTGCCATGCGGTATGGGACGATCCCTGTAGTTAGATTCACCGGTGGATTGGCAGATACAGTGAAGGAATTTGACGGTTTGAATTCCGGAAATGGTTTTGGTTTTTCTGATTACAAAGCTAGTAGACTTCTTGAAGCAATTGATAGAGCTATCGAAGTATACAGTCGGCCGGACTGCTGGAGGAAAGTAGTGTACAATGCCATGAGTGAGGACTTTTCTTGGAACGCTTCGGCGAAGAACTACATATCTCTATACAGCGAGATGCTGGAGGTCAAAGGTAATGCCTGAATTAAGAAAGGATCCGATAATAAAGAGATGGGTAATAATAGCTACTGAAAGAGCTAGAAGGCCTCATGATTTCATAAATGCCAGAGAGAAAGCGGAATCGGCTTTCTGTCCGTTTGATTACGGAAATGAGCACACCACTCCACCTGAAGTCATGGCTTTCAGACCTGCGGATACTACGAAAGACAGCCCGGGATGGTGGGTTAGGGTAGTTCAGAACAAGTTTCCAGCTCTTGATTCAAGTACAGAACCGGATCGCTTTGGCCATGGAATGTACGATGTTATAAAGGGTTTTGGAACGCATGAAGTGATTATCGAGACACCTGATCATAATGCATCTATGGCTACTCTATCGTATGAGCAGGTTAGGGAAGTGATCTGGGCATACAAAGAACGTCATCAGGTGCTTGAAAAGGATAATAGGATCAAATACGTGTTGATATTCAAGAACCATGGAAGAGAAGCTGGGGCATCCCTGATGCACTCCCACAGTCAGTTGATAGCTACTCCAATTGTGCCTAAGAGAGTTGCTGAAGAGATCGCTGGTGCTGCAGACTACTACCGTTTCAGAGAAAGATGCGTTTACTGCGATATGGTTAACCAGGAAGGACTGGAAGGGACGAGAGTGGTTGAGGAGAATAATGATTTTGTTGCTTTCGAACCATTTGCTGCAAGGTTTCCTTTTGAGACCTGGATCGTTCCGAAGGTTCATAAAGACAATTTCGGAGAGATCTCTGCTTCTCAGATCGATACTTTTTCTGTGATACTTAAGAATATGTTGCTGAGGATTCACAAGGCTCTCGATAATCCGCCCTACAATTTCATGTTGCATACGGGAATCAAGGGTATGGAGCAATCCGCTCACTATCACTGGCATCTGGAGATAGTTCCAAGACTCACAAGGGTCGCTGGTTTTGAGTGGGGTTCAGGCTTCTACATAAACCCTATGCCTCCCGAGCATGCTGCGATGTATCTTCGAGAGGTCAGGATTGAGGAGGAGTAGAATGGAAACCAGAATAAGTGATGAACTGCTGAAGCATCTTGAAGGACTTGCAAAATTCGAACTGAGTGAACAGGAGCGCGTGAGTCTTAAGAAGGACATCGAAGAGATTCTGCAGTACATGACGCTTCTAGATCAAGTTGATCCCAGTGCCGATGAAATGATATCTCCAGTCGAGAAGAGTCTTGAACCAAGAGAAGACGCTCCGATGGAATTTGAAGGTGCAAAGCTAATTCGTGATCTTTTTCCTGAGCGGGAAGGAGACTATCTCAAAGTTCCAAGGATATACAAAGGGGAGAAATGAGCAACGCTTCTGGTAAAAGATATGAAGAACTTGCTTGCAGGTATCTTAAGAAGTCAGGATACAAGATAATTGCGAGAAATATCTCGTATAGATTTGGTGAGATAGATATTGTTGCATTTGAAGGAAGGACGATGGTCTTTGTTGAAGTCAAGGGAGGGAGTTCTTTCAGATTGCCGAGATACAGAGTTGACGAAAGAAAGCTAAGGCGACTCGAGTTGGCTGCCCAGAGATACATATCAACTGAAAAGCCAACCTTTAGTGAAACAAGGCTTGACGTTATTGAGGTTTTGAATGATGGGGAAGTAAATCATTTGAAAGCAGTTGGAAGGTGGTAGTGTGCTTAGAAATAGCCAGAGAATCTTTGAAGAGTACGAAAGATGGCTTAAGAATTCTACGGAAGAGATGAAGGAAGAGCTCAAGATGCTTTCGCCGGAAGAAGTTAGGGATAGGTTTGCTCTGGATCTCGAGTTCGGTACCGGTGGAATGCGAGGGGTTCTTGGTGCCGGAACAAATCGTATGAACATTTTCACAATAAGAAGAGCTTCTCTTGGCTTCGGTCGCTGGATTTCTGATAAGTACATAGATCCGTCAGTAGTAATAGCCTTTGATACAAGGCACAAATCTTCTCGTTTCGCTGAAGTGTCGGCCGAGGTCCTCTCCTCAATAGGTATCAAGGTTCACATTTTTGCTGAGCCAATGCCTGTTCCAGTCCTAAGTTTTGCGGTTAGGGAGCTTAAGGCAAGTGGAGGAATTGTAATTACTGCCAGTCACAATCCACCTCAGTACAATGGCTTTAAGGTCTACACTTCAGATGGAACTCAAGCGGTTCCCCGTTACGCTGAAGAGATAATTCAAAGCGTTAATGGATCAGACTTTTTCGAAAACTACTCGCCGAAGAGAGAGATAATTTATAACATACCGAACTCTGTTCTTGATGGATTTTTGGAGATTGTGAAGGAAAACGTTCTCCACCTCTGTAACGATTTTGAATCAATTAGCGTTGTTTATTCCCCTCTTCATGGAACCGGCAACTACCCTGTCTACAAGACACTTTCCGATCTTGGCCACAGAGTGAAACGTGTCGAGGAGCAGGCTATACCTGATGGTAGCTTCCCAACCGTGAAGAGTCCAAACCCGGAAGATCCGAAAGCATTTTCTATGGCTCTTGATGTTGCAGGTGAAACCGATGCCGATCTTCTGATTGCGACGGATCCGGATTGCGATAGGTTGGGCATAATGGTAAGGCAAGATGGAAAGTACATCGCGATCAATGGAAATCAAACAGGCGTGATAATGACCCATTTCATTCTTGAGAGATTGAAAGGGTCCCTGCCTGACGATGCGTTTATTGTGAAGACGATAGTTTCAACGGATTTGGTTAAGAGTATCGCTGCTCGAAGCGGTGTAAAAGTAAGAGAGACCCTAACCGGGTTCAAGTACATTGGAGAGATCATTGAGAAATCAGAAATCGAAGGAAGAGGAAAGTATCTTTTCGGTTTCGAGGAGAGCTACGGCTCTCTCTACGGAAGGCATGCAAGAGACAAAGATGCTGTTAGCGCTGCTGCTCTTGCCTGTACAATCGCGGGCTTCTTGAAGCGGTCAGGACTTTCATTGATAGAGTATCTTGAAGAGATCTATAAGGAGTTCGGTTATTATCTCGAGGCACTCGTTAACAAGGATTACGAAGGCATAGAGGGAAAGGAAAGAATAGAAGCAATCATGAAAGGGCTTAGGGAAAGTAGGCCATCTGCAATTGGGGGTTTTAGGGTAAGAAAATTCAAAGACTATATGGAAGACTCGGGTGATCTCCCCACGGCCGATGTGATTTCTATGGAGATGGAGGATGGTTCTAAGATTATTGTAAGACCTTCGGGGACAGAACCAAAAATCAAATTCTATCTCATGGCAAAGGGAGTAACCAATGATGAAGCAAGAAGAAAAATCGATGAGCTAAAAGAACTGATCGAAGGGATTGTAGGCCTATGAATTACAGGTACGCTCACATTTTGTACCGTGGGGATGATTTTCTCTCTCCAAAGAGAGCAACATTTGATCACAGAACTAAGACAGGCTTTATGACCACGTGGTCCACTGAGCATTCAACCGATTTACTCAAACACAAATACTGGAGTTGTCTTAGCGCTTATGGCCTTGAAAGTGCTACTAGACGCAAGATCTCTTTCGAAAGAAAGCACAGTGATGCGAACCTTCTTTACTTCAAGTACGAGCTGGAAGTTCCTGAAGCGCTTGAAGGTTACTTCGATCCAACGATACTCGAAGTGCTTTCTAAGAATCTTTCCGTAAGAGAGACAACTGAGGAAGTCTATAAAATGCTTAAGGATTATGAAGAGGGAACTCTGAGATTTAATGATCAGGGCTTTTCCTCATGGCTTGCAGGAAAAGTTGGAGGCCTTCTGCTAAGTGATGGCGAGAAGAAGGAGCTTGAAAACTCCTTGATAAAGTACGTCGAGACCATAGTTGGAAGGGTTTTGTGGACTGTTTATAATGGGGATTTACAGAGAATGGGAAAGGACCTCTCTTCAATGGTTTATCTCTACACCGAGATGCTAGATCTTACGGGTTCAAAATGACTGTGAAGAGATTCGCTGCAGTAGTGTCGTATGACGGGACCGATTTCTTCGGTTTTCAGAATCAGCCGGATATGCGAACTGTACAGGGCATCTTCGAAGAAGCTCTGGAAAGAATTCACAAGTTCAGAGTCTCGAGTCAGGGAGCCGGTCGAACAGACACGGGAGTTCACGGCTATGGTCAGGTAATCGCTTTTGATTCGAACCTCGATAGATTGGATGCTCCAACAATGAAAGCTGCGCTCAACGCGAATCTTCCGGCGGACGTGTATGTTAGAAAAGTGTATGAAGTAGCGGAGAATTTCAGCCCAAGATTTGCTGCGAAGAAGAGGATCTATCACTATTACATTCTCAATTCAAGCGAACCGGACATCTTCAGAAGAAGGTTTGTCTGGTGGTTCCCGTATACTCTGGATATTGAATCGATGCGGAGAGCAGGGAGTCGACTTCTTGGAGAACACAACTTTACTGCTTTCAGGACTGGCCGGGATGACAGAAATCCAATAAGGACCGTTTCAGCCATTAGAATTGTCAGGACGAGCCCTCGTCTTATACTCATTAGGGTCGAGGGAGTCTCCTTTCTCAAGAGAATGGTAAGGAATATCGTCGGTACGCTTGTGAAAGTTGGCACCGGGAGCACTTCTGAAGAAGCCGTCTCTGAATTCCTTTCTTCACAGGATAGATCAACGCTTCCAGGAACTGCCCCTCCTCAGGGACTTGTATTCTACAAAGCGGTGTTTGATGAGTTTGAAACGTAGACTTGATGAACTATTGTTTGGGCTTGGGCTGTCTGAGAGTAGAACGAAAGCAGCAGAACTGATCAGGAGCGGAAAAGTTACTGTAGATGGTATGATTGTTCTTAAGCCGGGTTACAAGGTGGATTCTGACAGAGAAATAGTCGCCTCGAACTCCTTTATGCCGGTAGGGCGAGGGTATTACAAACTGAAGAAAGCTATCGATGAGTTCAGAATAAAACCTGAAGGTAGGAGAGTACTTGATGTTGGTGCATCAACCGGTGGCTTTGCACAACTTCTGCTGGAAAATGGTGCAGCCAGTGTGATTTGTGTAGATGTTGGGAAAGACCAGATCAGTAACAAACTTAAAGAGGACAGCAGAATCTTGTCAGTTGAGTCAACTGACATAAGAGATTTCTCTATTGAGCAGTTTGGGGGCGAAGTTGATCTATTGACCGCGGACTTATCATTCATCTCTACAGCAGGTTTGGCAGAGCTCTTTAGGATGTTTCTGAAAGACAACGGAGAAGCGGTGGTCCTAATAAAGCCACAATTTGAAGTTGGTCCGGGTGTTGTTAAGAAGGGATTGGTGCGCTCACGTATGGCTCATCGCGAAGTTATAGAAGTATTTGTAAAGGCTTTTGTTAGTAGTGGCATGTTTCCCGTAGGAATAACGTTTTCTCCAATCAAAGGCAAAAGAGGTAACATCGAGTATCTTCTCTATTCGGTTGCTGGGGAGACATTTGTTGAGTTAGACTATGACTATTTGATTGAGAAGGCTTTCGCGTTTTTCGATCGGGATAGCAACCAATTGGTTTGAAGGGAGGGAAAACCCCGGTTCACTTGAGTGATCCGGGAGAGCTTGAAATCCTTACTCGTTTTTATGCTGGTGCTTGTTTCTTTTTCCGCATTAGTGGCACAAGATATTTTCGATTTCGTTCCTGAAGATGTCGGCTATTTTCTCATTCTTCGTGGGTTGAGATCAACGATGGAAGTTCTCAGGGACAGCACCAATTTTTTCGGTGCCTATCTCGGGGATGACGGGTTCGGTGCTGAACGAGCCTTTTATGGGATAATCGATGCTGCTGGATACAATGCGGAGGTCGATACGAGTTTTCTTAAGAACGCTTTGAATAATGACATTCTTCTCGTTGGCGAAGGTATCGATCTCTCTCTTGATGATCTGCTGATGTTTGATCCGTTTTATCTCCTTGAGAAACTGAAGCTCACCAGGAACAGAGTTTTCATAGCTTGGAGAACCTCTAATTCCTTTCAGTTATTGAAAGCTACGGCAGCCCTTCTGGATATGGCAATATTCGTTCAACCTGGAGAGACAGTTAACGAGTTGAGGAGCAGTACAGGAACTCTCTTCTACAATGCCGCAGATGACTACCTAATAATCGGCGGTAATAAAGAGGCTGTTACTCTGGCTATGAAGACATATGCTGGAGAAGGTGGTAGGTTACTGGAGTCAAACGGTAAGGGCAGAGAGGTTGCGGAGAAGAGTTATGACTTCACTCTTGCCGGTTATATTGATGGAGACCGATTTCAGCTTGATCTGGGACTTGAGTCTACCTTTTCAATCGAAAGTACTGTGGTTTTTGCTCGTCCGGAAGGACATACACTTACAGCTACGATTGTTCAGGATACGATGTTTGTGGACAGTGAAGAGCTTGAGAAGATGATTTCCTTGTCTGATGCCAAGGAGGTAGAGGCATCAAAGGCAACTCTTGGTGACTACACGGTTTTCTTTCCTTCCTCATCTGTAGAGACCTTGAGGAAGGAGCTCGCTCACTGGTTTGAGCTTGATCTCGAACCTTACAGAGAACTTGCGGATTTTGTTGTCCTTCTCTCGAGAGAAAGCACAGGAAATACAAGGATATATGGTGATTTGGTCTCTGAGACTCCGAGAGTAACAGCGGTGTTTACTAACAGAAGCCCGGATACCGAAAGACTCGAAGGACCGCTCAAAGAGTGGGGTGCGGTTCAGTCCTCGTACAGGGGCAGCCGTATCTACGAACTTGAGAATGATTTTGATACCATATATTTCATTTTCTCAGCCGAGACAACCGTGCTCACTTCGCTTACACCCGACGAATACTACAGATTGCTTTCTAATGCAGAGGTTTTGAGTAGTAACACAAGTTACGAATTCGTCAGAAGATTGGGCATGGACAACGATATCTTGCATGCATTTATTGACATGAAGAAGGTTTTTAGATCTCTCATGGGGATTTCTGTAGATAGCGCTCTCCTCTACCAGCAAACCTTCTATGAAAACGGTAATATGATTCACGCGCTACGTTTCTATTGAGGTGATTTGATGGGGATTTTCTCGAAGATATTCGACAAAAACAAAATGCTTCTCAAGAAGTATTCAAAAACAGTTGAAAAGATAAATGAATTAGAGCGAGAGGTCAGTAAGTACGATCGACTAGATTTCGTGAAGAAAACTGAGGAATTCAAAGCCAGGATTGACGAGGGCCAGTCGCTTGAGTCTGTTCTGCCGGAGGCCTTTGCGCTGGCAAGAGAAGCTGCCAAGAGGACAGTGAAGATGAGACCCTTTGACGTGCAGCTTATGGGTGCTCTTTCTCTAAACGAAGGCAAGATCGCAGAAATGAAAACCGGTGAAGGAAAAACTCTTGTGGCAACGATGCCCCTGTATCTAAATGCTCTGTCAGGTAAGGGTTGTCATCTCGCAACTGTGAACGATTACCTTGCAAAAAGGGATGCGGGATGGATGGGGCCGGTTTATGAGTATCTTGGGTTGCAAGCTGGGTTCATCCAAGCAGCAATGGAGCCTATGGAGAGAAAAAAAGCCTATGATTGCGATATAACTTATGGAACTGCAAATGAGTTTGGTTTTGACTACTTGAGAGACAATCTTGTCTACTCTCTCGAGAACAAAGTTCAGAGAGGCCACAACTACGTGATTGTAGATGAGGCCGATTCAATCCTCATAGATGAGGCGAGAACGCCACTGATCATCTCTGGTCCCGCTCAGGACTCGTCAAGTCTGTATAGACAGTTCGCCTTCTTTGCAAAGCGATTTCAGGCCGAAAAAGATTTTGTTGTCGATGAAAAGGACAGAACGGTGACCCTTACAGATGAAGGAATAGAAAAGGCTGAGAAGCTTCTTCAGATAGAAAATCTTTACGACCCCAGTAATTATGACTACATCTTCCATCTTTTGAATGCATTGAAGGCTATGATTTTCTACAGACGAGAAGTTGATTATCTTGTTACTAATGAAGGTGAAGTTGTCATTGTTGACGAGTTCACCGGCAGGTTGCTCCCTGGAAGAAGGTACTCTGAGGGTCTTCATCAGGCCATAGAAGCCAAAGAAAACGTGCAGATAAGACAGGAATCAGTCACTTTCGCAACTATTACCTTTCAGAATTACTTCAAGCTCTATGAAAAGGTATCGGGAATGACCGGTACGGCCGCGACTGAAGAATCCGAGTTCATTTCTATGTATAATACTCCGGTCGCCGTTATTCCGACGAACAAGAGAGTAATTAGGCTGGATAAAGAAGATGCAATCTATAAGACAAGGGAGGAGAAAAACGAAGCGATCACTGCTGAGATCGCTCAACGATATGAGAAGGGACAGCCAGTGCTCGTTGGTACTACTTCAATAGAAAAGAGTGAGCTCCTGAGCAAAATGCTGCAGAAAAAGGGGGTTCCTCATGAAGTCTTAAATGCAAAATACCATGAGAGAGAAGCAGAAATCGTGGCTAATGCAGGTGAGCGAAAAACCGTTACTATAGCCACTAATATGGCCGGGAGAGGAACTGACATAAAACTTGGTGATGGGGTTGTGGAACTTGGAGGACTGTACGTTCTTGGAACGGAGCGGCACGAGAGCAGAAGAATTGACAATCAGCTAGTTGGCAGATCAGGTAGACAGGGCGACCCAGGAGAGTCAAGATTCTTCCTCTCTACTGAAGATGATCTTCTTCGACTGTTCGGTGGCGAACGAATGCAATCGATTATGAATACCCTCAAGATCGAAAAAGGTCAACCAATAGAGCATTCGCTTCTAAGCAGGATTATTTCGTCTGCTCAAAAAAAGATTGAGGGAATGCATTTCGAGATTAGGAGACGCCTTTACGAGCTCGATTCGGTTATTGATCAGCAGAGGAGCGCCATATATGCTCACCGCAACTGGGTATTGAAGGGCGAAGAGATCGATTCGAATGTCTTTGAGATTATTGAAGATGTAGTTGATAGAAGACTGTCGGGACTTGCGCAGCTTCCTTCTTTTGAAGATATTAAAGTCTCCTTCAGTTTCCTGCCTGCAGGGGACATTGAGCGGCTCAAGGACATTAAGAACGTCGAGGAGCTTAGAAACGTAACCTTGTCGCTTCTGCAGAAGATTTATGCCGAAAAGAAGGCTTCATTTGGAGATGAGTTCCCTCAGGTGATGAAGTACATTATGCTAAGGATGATCGATGAGAGATGGAGAAGACACCTAGAATCTATTGAGCACCTCAAAGACTCGGTGGGTTTAAGAGCTTACGGTCAGAAAGATCCTGTGATAGAATTCAAGAAAGAGTCTTTCATTCTTTTTCAGCAGTTGACCGATTCTCTTTATGATGACATTGCCAGTGCCATAGTCAGAATAGTTAGAGTCGATAGTGATAAGGCCAAGCAAAACGCCGACAAGGAATTCAGAAGTCTTCAAGCTATGCACTCGGATTTCAGTGGAGTCGGAGGAGAAAAAAAGGCAGACACTGGCGGCAAGAAGAAGGGCACAAAAAGGTTCAAGGTGAAACGTTAGTCCGGAGGTGTAACTTGATTAGCTATGAAACAAACTTGAGAATTCAAGAGCTGAGGGAGAAATTCGATTCAATAAGAGAGACTCTTGATCTCGAGAAGATAGATGAGAAACTGAAGGATATCGAAAAAAGGATGAGTGATCCCTCAATATGGAACGACCAAAGAGAGGCTTCCAAGCTGGGAATAGATGCGCAGTCGCTCCGCGGAATCCTTGCTCTTCTAAGGGATGTGGAAGAGGAGTTTGAAAGCATTGACATTGCTGTTGAGCTATCGGGAGAAGACGAAAGCTTCGTCAAGAACGTTGAAGAGCTTGTAAGATCGGCGGAAAAGAAGGTCAGGGAGTTTGAGCTAACGATCCTCCTGAGCGGAAAGTACGATAATAACAACTGTTTTATGTCAATTCACCCAGGTGCCGGAGGAACCGAGTCCCAGGACTGGGCGTCAATGCTAATGAGGATGTACATGAGATGGGCCGAAGGAAATGGATACAGAATAACTATAGTCGATGAATTGCCTGGAGATGAGGCAGGAATCAAGAGTGTAACCCTGAATTTGGCTGGTCCACATGCCTATGGAAAGCTGAAGTTTGAGGCGGGTGTCCACAGGCTAGTAAGAATTTCTCCATTTGATGCAAATCACAGAAGACACACTTCTTTTGCTTCTGTTAGTGTCTTTCCCGAGATGGATGAAGTACCTGAAATCGAGATAAAACCTGAAGACCTCAAGGTCGATACATACAGATCCGGCGGTGCCGGTGGGCAGCATGTGAACAAAACAGACTCTGCCGTTAGAATTACTCATCTTCCAACAGGAATAGTTGTTGCATGTCAGACGGAAAGGTCTCAGCACCAAAACAAGGCAAATGCAATGAAGATGCTCTACGCAAAGCTATTTGAAATCGAGATAGAGAAAAAGCGTAACGAGAAACTCAAGCTAATGGGTGATCAAAAAGATATTTCGTGGGGAAATCAGATAAGATCATACGTATTCCAGCCTTACACAATGGTTAAAGACCACAGAACAGATGCGGAGACTGGCGACATTCAATCTGTAATGAATGGAGAGATAGACGAATTCATTGAGAAGGAACTGCTTTTCTTCTCATCAATAGAAAAATCTCTCGAATGAATATCGCTATGAGTTTGACTTTGGCTATAGAAAAATGTTATTATTCTTCCGAGCGGAGTGAATTCAGTGTCCAGGCAATATGATGAACACCACAGGAGCGTTATGGTTCACGAAGCGCTCCATTATTTGCTTGGTGGACGTATTGAGGGTACCTATCTTGATTGTACCGCTGGAGAGGGTGGTCACATAAAGGCAATACTGAAGGCCACCAACGGTCAGGCAAGAGTCATTGGACTGGATGTAGACCGTGAGGTTCTGGATTTAGCGGAGCAGAATCTCGAAGAATACCGGGGCAAGTTCAGACTATTTAATTCTTCTTACGTTGATTTCGAAACAGTATTAAGGCAGGCAGGCGTTGAAAGGGTAGACGGAGTTTTGTTGGATGTTGGCACTTCCACTTTTCAGCTGAAGGCTAAAGGAAGAGGGTTTTCGTACGAACTGGACGAACCGCTCGATATGCGTATGGATCTCTCAAATAAGATTACAGCAGCAGATGTTGTGAACAGCTACAGCGAAAGTGAACTGTCGAGGATCATCTTTGAGTATGGTGACGAGAAGAGATTTGCCAGAAGAATAGCGAAATGCATAGTTAACAGAAGACCTTTATCTACTACCAGAGAGTTGCACGATGCAGTGAAAGCAGCAATGCCACCGGCCGAAAGGTACAAGAGGAAAAGACATTTCGCAACAAAGACGTTTCAAGCGATAAGAATTGTAGTTAACAAGGAATTAGAGAACATCGAAGGTGTCCTGAGAAGCATTCCCGGTTTTCTTAAGCAAGGCGGTAGGATCGTTTTTATTTCATTTCATTCTTTGGAAGACGGCATAGCAAAAAGGGTATTCAGGGAGAAATCGGACTCAGAGTTGAAGATCCTTACGAAGAAACCCATACAGCCGTCACAAGAAGAAGTAGAACTCAATCTAAGAGCAAGAAGTGCAAGGTTGAGGGCAGCGGAGCGGATTTGAAGGGAGGAACATCTCGTGCAAGCCATAACAGCGAAGCGGAAATCGCTGGCGCGTGAGGGCGGCGAAGCCTTAACGAACAGTGAAGTATGGGGTTTATTTGGTTTTCTGCAAGTTCTTGTGATTTTTCTTTCACTGGCAGTTTCAATTGCTCTCCCGTTCTATTTTGGCAATGAAGTTGATAAAATTACAGAGGTGGCGACGAATAGAGAGCAGAGCATCACAGTCATGAAGTCTCGACTAGGAGATGTCTCTAGGGAAATTTCATATTTACAGACGGTTGTTGGGGTGAGAGCAGAAAAGTAGAACTTTGTCGAGGTGGATCTTAAATCAAGAGACTGGCTAGCAGAGTTACACTGTTGTATGTTCTTCTTATACTTTGTGTAGGAGTCTTCGCGGTAAGAGCGGGATATATCTCCCTGTTTACTGACCCGGATTTGCCGGTGATGCTCGGAGTAAACAAGATTCCTGCTCTGAGAGGCTCTATCTACGATTCAAGAGGCAGACTTCTAGCTAGTGATTCACTGATCTATGAAGCATGGCTTGATCTTGGGTATCTACGACTTGCGACTTCGTCCGATCAAGTGGATCGTGTTCTCAAGAATGTTGAGCTTTCTTTCGGCATTTCTTATGAGAAGCTTCAGGAAAATCTTCAGAGCACAAAGAGTTTTCTCCTTCTTGGCACTGCGCCGACTAACGATGAGATGCAACGAAGAATTACACCGATAACAAGACGGTATATCTCCCTGGAAATGCAGAGGGAGAGATTGAGTTTTGGAGAATATGGTTTAGATAGGATAATCGGTAAGCTTGACAAGGGCGGGGTTCCGCTTAATGGTATAGAGCTAAGCTACAACGAGCATCTTTCAGGCAAAGAGGACGGTTTGATAAGAAGGACGCTCACAAGTGCCTGGAGAGAAGAACCAACAAATGGCGATGACATATATCTCTCGATTGACATAGACATTCAGAAGATGGTATACGAAGAACTAATGACAACCGTCGAGAAGAACATGGCAGACGGTGGAGTTGCGCTCCTCATAGAGAGCAAGACGGGAAAGATACTGGCGTATGCAGGTGCTTACGACTGGGACGTTGGATTGATGGGAATCTTTGAACCAGGTTCAACAATAAAACCGTTGATCTACTCATTGGCGTTGCAAAGCGGATCTATTACAGAAACCATGACTTTTCAATGCACTGGAAGGATCCAGCCTGTTCCTGGACTCGACATAGTTATCAGAGATGTAGAGGGCGAACGACACGGTGTTCAGACTTTCAGGGAGGCAATCATCAATTCATGCAACGTTGCTGCAGTTCAGGTGGGCGGGAAGATACTTAATACTCTTGGTAAGGAGGAAATGTACAATCAGTTAAGAAATATTGGGTTTGGTAGGCTCTCAGGAGTAGATCTTCCTGGCGAGACTCCCGGAATTCTACCCAGGGCAAAGGATTGGTCTTTGATTTCTCCCTACCAGTTCCCAATAGGTCAGGGTCTCGGGGTTAACATATTCCAGATGGTAAAAGCTCTCAATGTCTTTCCTTCAGGGGGGCAATTCATTACTCCAACGTTTGTCAGAGCCATAAGGAGCGGTGAGGGGCTGACAAACATTCCTAAGAAAGTTGATGGGACTCTGTTTTCCCCAGAACTAGTTTCAACCATGCTTCCAATACTTGAGAGCGTAGTGATCGAGGGAACCGGCACAATGGCCAGAGTTGATGGAATCAGAATAGCCGGGAAGACCGGAACTGCTCAAAAGGCTGGACCGGGAGGGTATAACGAAGAGACTTATTATTCACTTTTCTACGGTTTCTTTCCTGTTGAAAATCCGACATACACTTTATATATAATGATAGATACACCGAAGGCAGGCGCTTACTACGGAGGATTCGTAGCGGCTCCGATGTTTGCGTCAATTGTGAGAAATCTATACGGGATAGGTGTTGAAAAAGAGATCTACGAAGGTGTTTACAGCTGGAAGATGCCCGATCTAGGAGGATACTCACTACTAGATGTAAGAGAAATTGCGGAGATCTATGGGGTCGACAAGATAGTAATTCACGGCTCGGGTTGTGTCATAAGCCAGTATCCGGAGATAGGCCAGCCTGTTGAAGATAGATTTGAAGTGTGGTTAGGAGCATTAAGCTATGATATACGAGATAACGGGGGACAGTGAGGTTCTGAAAGACTTCTTCATTCGAGAGAGAGCAACGGGTTTTTTCCACATAAGCGAAGATATGCCTGACAAGAGCGTAAAGTTCAGGACGGCTATTTCGACCGTGGGGATGTTCGGACCGAAACCTGTGAAGCTCTCCAAATTTGATCTTTGGAAGAAAGAGGAGAGGAAGGCCGTTGAGGCGTTGATTTTTTCCTTAGGTGAGGAGATCGATGTTTTCATCGAGGGACGTTTGAACATAGATGTTGAGTCAGAAAAGCACATCTTCGTTCTTCCTAAGCCGTGGGAAGACGACAAGTGGCAGTTGCACACAATGAAAATTGCCAAACTTATCGGGAAAACGATCTCTAGGGCTGCTGCTGAGGTCATTTTAAGCAGAGTGGGAAAGAAAGAATTCAGAATCCTCCGTGAACTTGAAAAATTATCCGTACTCTCTCCCGAAATAGATGAGAAAACTGTTGAGAAGTTTATCGATTTCGATATCGCTACAGAGGTTGAATTCCTTGCGGTTTGCTTCTTGAGTAATGATGAGAGTTTTCTTAGCTTCGCCAAGGAATCATCGGTTCCATTTACTTACTTCTCCTCGGTACTGGCTAAGCTTGCTATTGATTTGGGTACGATACTGGAGAAGAGAAAAGGACGAACAGGAGTGACTTGGACGGAGATAAAAGATATCTCTAGTTCGACCGGTATAGCTAGTGCAAGAGTTGCAAAACTTCTGGGGTACAGTTTTTCAAACATGAGAGAGAAGAGAGTAAATCTCAGTCTTTTGCATTCCAGGTTGTTTCTGAAGAATCTAATCGTCTTTCTTCAAGAGCTCGATGAATCAATAAAGAATGGGCAATCAAATCAGCAACTTTCGTTTTTTCAGTTAGTCGGAGAATCTTCAAACTTGAAGTAACTCTTAGGTAACATTTTCTACCTGAAACATCCCGTTCAGCTAGCTTCAATTGACAGTACCACCAGCGCATTGTACAATTGCTTTCGGCAAAATGCTTATAAGGAGGCGAATCGCAACCAGATGCCCACTATAAATCAATTGATAAGACACGGAAGGAAACAGTTGAAGCAGAAGTCTGCTTCTCCGGCTCTTGAAAACAATCCTCAGAAGCGAGGAGTCTGTGTAAGGGTCTCTACAATGACACCTAAGAAGCCGAACTCAGCTCTGAGGAAAATCGCGAGAGTACGTCTCTCAAATGGGACAGAAGTAACGGCCTACATTCCTGGTGAAGGTCACAACCTGCAGGAGCATTCCGTAGTTCTTGTGAGAGGTGGAAGAGTGAAGGACCTTCCTGGCGTAAGATACAAGATAGTGAGAGGTACTTTAGACGCTGAAGGTGTAGCGAACAGGAAGCAGTCGAGAAGTCGATATGGCGCCAAGAGGCCGAAGAAATAAGGAGGCAGTTCTAGATGAGAAGACGTCAGTCTGAGAAGAGAGAAGTAGTACTTGATCCAATCTACAATGACGCAGTAGTAACAAGATTAATCAACAAGATAATGATTGATGGAAAGAAGAGCAAGGCAGAAGCAACGGTATATGGAGCACTCGAAGCTCTCTCTGAGAGAACTAAGCAGCCCCCGATGGAGGCATTTAAGAAAGCTCTTAACAACGTGAAGCCTCTTTTGGAAGTAAGGCCAAGAAGAGTTGGGGGGTCTACATATCAGATACCTTTCGAAGTTCCTGAAAGACGTGCAGTTGCGCTTGCGATAAGATGGATAGTAACATCCGCTAGGTCGAAGTCGGGCAAACCACTCAAAGAGAAGCTCGCTTTGGAACTTGTTGACGCATACAATGGACAGGGAAACGCAGTTAAGAAGAGAGAAGACGTGCACAGAATGGCGGAGGCTGGAAAGGCTTACGCTCATTTCAGATGGTAGAGGCAGTTCGGCAGGAGGAAGGATAGTGAAAGAGAGAGTCACGACCCTAGAAAAGACCCGAAACATAGGAATAATGGCTCATATAGACGCGGGTAAGACAACTACCACCGAGCGTATTCTCTTCTATACTGGAAAAAATTACAAGCTCGGTAGTGTTGACGAAGGTACCGCAACAATGGATTGGATGGACCAGGAGAAGGAAAGAGGCATCACTATCACTTCTGCAGCAACTACAGCATTTTGGAAGGATTATCGGATTAATATTATTGATACACCCGGGCACGTTGACTTTACGGTTGAGGTCGAAAGATCGTTGAGGGTTCTTGACGGCGCCGTTGCCGTGTTTGACGCTCAGGCTGGAGTAGAGCCGCAGTCCGAGACAGTTTGGAGACAGGCAGACAAATATCATGTCCCTAGAATTGCCTTCATGAACAAGATGGATAAAATCGGAGCTGATTTCAAGGCGGCAGTTGATTCCATGATTGCTAAATTGAAGGCCAACCCCGTGGCAATTCAGCTCCCAATTGGTTCTGAGGCAAACTTCGAAGGCGTTATTGACCTTGTCGAGATGAAAGCGTTTCGATGGACTAACCAAAACGGGACGGAATACGGAGTCTCCATGATACCTGAGAGTATGCTGAACGAGGTGGAAGAGGCTCGTGAAGATCTGGTTACTCACGTCGCTGAGTTTGATGAAGAACTCATGGAGTTATATATAGAGGGTAAGGATCTTCCGTCAGATAGAATGAAAGCGGCAATAAGGAAAGCTACTCTTGCGGGACTATTGACTCCGGTTCTCTGTGGATCTGCCTTTAAGAACAAGGGGATTCAGCTGCTGCTCGATGCTGTTGTCGATTACCTGCCATCGCCGAAGGATCTACCCCCCGTAATAGGAGAGTTAATTGACAGTGGAAATGAAATTGAGGTTCACCCGGACGAGAACGGACCCTTTGTTGCATTGGCTTTCAAGATAATGGTTGATCCATTTGTTGGAAAATTGACCTTTTTAAGGGTGTATTCAGGTTCTCTAGAGAAGGGATCATACGTAATTAACGCAAACAAGAACGTCAAGGAGAGGATTTCCAGACTACTATTTATGCATGCAGATAAGAGAGAAGAGGTTGACTATATACGTGCCGGGGATATAGTTGCAGTCGTTGGTTTAAAGAATACCATGACCGGAGAAACAGTGGGTCGTGCTGATGAAAAGATTATCTTGGAGAAGATCGAGTTTCCGGAACCTGTAATCTCGATTGCGATAGAACCACAGACTAAAGATGATGCTTCTAAGCTGAGTAAAGCGCTTTTTGCTCTCGTAGAGGAGGATCCTTCCCTTAGGAGTTATGTTGACACCGAGATGGGAGAGACGATCTTGTCGGGAATGGGGGAACTTCATCTTGAGGTAATTGTTGAGAGAATCAAGAGAGAGTTCAACGTTGGCCTAAGGGTTGGAAACCCACAGGTCGCTTATCGAGAGACAATAAGAGCGAAAGCCATTGGTGAAGCGAAGTATATAAGACAGACCGGTGGCAAGGGTCAGTACGGGCATGTGATCTTAAGTGTTGAGCCCATCACTGACAAGAATTCCAACTTCGTTTTTGAAGACAGTACGGTTGGCGGAACAATTCCGAGGGAGTTCATAAAGCCTGTTGAGCGTGGAGTCAGAGAAGCGATGGATTCGGGATTTCTTGCTGGTTACCCAATGGTCAACGTGAAAGTTTCTTTGCTGGACGGTTCTTACCATGAAGTGGATTCTTCGGAGATTGCTTTCAGTATTGCTGGATCGATGGCCTTCAAAGAAGCTGTACGCAAAGCGAGTCCTTCTTTGCTTGAACCGATAATGGCTGTAGAGATTAATACGCCTGAAGAATATATGGGAGACTTGATTGCTGATCTGAATTCCAGGCGAGCCAAGATTGAGGGTTTCGAGACCAGGGCTGGTCTCAAGATTATTAAGGCTCACGTTCCTCTTTCCGAGCTTTTCGGTTATGCGACAGTTTGCAGATCCCTCTCGCAGGGAAGAGCAATCCACATTATTCAGTTCTCCCACTATTCGGAAGTTCCAGTGAAAATTGCAGATAAGATTCTTGGAAGATAGAGATCCCAAATAAGTTTTTGGAGGAGGGAAACCATGGCTAAGGAAAAATTTGAACGTTCAAAACCACATCTTAACATCGGTACGATTGGACACATTGACCACGGTAAGACTACTCTTACTGCGGCAATTACAAAGAGTCTGGCATTCAAGGGTCTTGCTGACTTCTCCCCGTTTGACTCAATTGACAAGGCGCCGGAGGAAAAAGCAAGAGGAATCACAATCAACGTTGCTCATATCGAGTACCAGACTGACAAAAGGCATTACGCCCACATCGACTGTCCAGGTCACGCTGACTATATCAAGAACATGATCACCGGAGCCGCTCAGATGGACGGGGCTATTCTTGTTGTCGCTGCTACTGACGGTGTCATGCCTCAGACGAGGGAACACGTTCTCCTTGCGAGACAGGTCAACGTTCCCGCAATGGTGGTGTACATAAACAAGGTCGACGCAGTCGACGATGAAGAATTGGTCGAACTGGTTGAGGAAGAAGTAAGAGAGCTTCTTTCCTCCTATGAGTTCCCTGGTGACGAGCTTCCAGTTATCAAGGGCTCTGCGCTGAAGGCACTTGAAGCAGATAGTCCAAATGAATGGACAGAGAGCATATACGAGCTGATGAATGCCTGCGACGATTACTTCCCGGAGCCTGTCAGAGAAACTGACAAGCCATTCCTCATGCCAGTGGAGGATATCTTCACCATTACAGGAAGAGGAACGGTAGTTACTGGAAGAATCGAGCGCGGAGCTGTTCATGTCGGTGATGAAGTTGAGATAATTGGACTTTCCTATGAGACGAAGAAGACAGTATGTACCGGTGTGGAAATGTTCAGAAAACTCCTTGATGAGGGGCAGGCCGGCGACAATATCGGGGCACTTCTGAGAGGTGTGGCAAAGGAAGAAGTCAAGAGAGGGCAGGTACTTGCAAAACCAGGATCAATAACACCTCACAAGAAATTCACTGCAAACGTCTATGTTCTGAAGAAGGAAGAGGGAGGTCGCCATTCTCCGTTTACAAAGGGTTACAGGCCTCAGTTCTTCATTAAGACAGCAGACGTTACTGGAGAAATCGCGGATCTTCCCGAGGGTGTCGAAATGGTTATTCCTGGCGATAACGTTGAAATGACTATCCAGCTTATCTACCCCGTTGCGATTGAAAAGGGTTTGAGATTTGCAATCCGTGAGGGTGGCAGGACAGTTGGCGCCGGAGTCGTCAGCTCAATAATTGAGTGATTAACGGTCTTTCCAGGAGAAGGGGGAGTAATCTCCCTTCCCTGTTAACAGAAGGAGGGAACATTTAGGCATGGCCAAGCAAAAAATCAGGATTCGCTTGAAGGCTTACGATCATAAACTGCTTGACTTGTCGGCCAAGAAAATTGTCGAAGCTGTAAAGCTCACCAATGCTAAGGTATCGGGTCCGGTGCCATTGCCAACGGAGAGGACGCTCTACACTGTTCTAACTTCGCCACACAAGTTCAAGGATGCAAGAGAGCAGTTTGAGAAGCTAGTTCATAAGAGGTTGATTGAGATCCTAGATCCTACACCAAAGACGATAGATTCTCTTATGAAAGTCGACCTCCCCGCGGGTGTAGACGTGGAGATTAAACTGTAAAGAGACTTCGGAGGTGTGATAGATGAAAGGTATATTGGGTAGAAAACTCGGTATGACAACTATATACAAAGATGGAAAAGCCTTCGGAGTTACCGTAGTGAAAGCCGGTCCATGTACAGTAGTACAGAAAAAGACGAGTGAAGGTGGCGAATACGACGCCGTTCAAGTTGGATTCGAAGAGCTTACACCGGAAAGAGCAAAGAAAATACTTACAAAGCCTCTGGTGAAAAAGTTTGAAGCAGCAAAGGTCAAACCACATAGAGTTCTCAAAGAGTTCAAGTTTGGTAACGTCAATGACTTCAATGTTGGTGATATCATAGAAGTCGGCGTCTTTTCTGAAGGCGAGAAGGTAGATGTGACTGGATTTTCGAAGGGGAGAGGTTTTTCCGGCGCGATGAAGAGATGGAACTTTAGAGGCGGAGAGGCTTCTCATGGTTCGAAATTCCACAGAGAGCTAGGTTCAGTAGGTAACCACACTGATCCGGCGAAGATCTGGAAGGGCAAGAAGATGCCCGGTCAGTACGGTAACGAAAAGAAGACAGTAAAGAATCTAACCGTAGTAAAAGTCGATGCAGAGAATGGACTCTTAGCCATTTATGGCGCAGTTCCAGGAGCGAGGGGCGGCCTCTTAATAATCAAGAGCGCAAACAGATAGCCCCGAAAATGTGTTGGAAGGAGGACGCAACAATGGCTCAAGCCGACGTTGTGAATATGGCCGGCCAGAAAGTTGGCACAGTAGAACTGAGTGAAAGCGTTTTTAACGTTGAACCTAACAAGGATCTGATGTACAGATACGTTAATATGCAGCTTTCAGGCAGACGTGCCGGACTGGCTTCGGCGAAGACAAGATCAGAGGTTAGGGGCGGGGGAAGAAAACCCTGGGCCCAGAAACACACAGGAAGAGCCAGAGTCGGTTCAACCAGAAGTCCACTCTGGAGGCACGGTGGAGTGATTCATGGACCGAAGCCAAAAGACTGGTCGTTCAATATGACCAAGAAAATGAAGAAGGTTGCGCTACGATCAGTTCTAAGTATCAGACTCAATGAAGGCAATTTAATTGTGTTGGATGATCTCAAATTCGACAAACCAAAGACGAAGCAGCTCAGGGAGGTCTTGAGTAACCTTGGACTCGATAAGTCGCAGAAGACGCTCTTCGTTCTGCCGTGGCAGAAGGATGAGTATCAGAACGTTAGACTCTCCGGGAAAAACATCTATGGCGTGAAGGTAATAATCGCAGACAATCCCGGAAATACAGCCGTCACCAGTAAGGCGAATATCGACGGGCTTAACGTCTACGACATAGTAAATCATGAAAAGCTTGTGATCACTACTGATCTTGTTCGTAAGATCGAGGAGGTGCTCGGGTAATGACTGAAAAGAAGTATTACGGAGACGTTCTCCTCAGACCGTTGATCACTGAAAAGACAGTTGCTTCTGGTGAATTGAACAAGTACATTTTTGAGGTTCATAGAGATGCCAATAAGCAGACAGTCAAAGACGCCGTTGAGAAGCTTTTCAATGTGAAGGTTAAACAGGTAAATATCATGAACATGAAGGGAAAACCAAAGAAGCGCGGTGTCTTTGTTGGCAAGTCGAGGTCCTGGAAGAAAGCAATCGTTACGCTTGTGACTGGATACAGGATTAAAGAACTCGAAGGCCAACACTAAGGTGAGGTGAGATGATATGGCATTGAGAAAGTTTAATCCCGTCACCAAAAGCAGACGGTTTATGCTTCTTCCAGACTTCAAGGAAGTTACAAAGACTGAACCGGAAAAGTCTCTTCTGGAGCCAATCAACAAGAACGCGGGTAGAAACCATCATGGAAGGATAACTGTTAGACATCAGGGTGGCGGAACCAAAAAGCGTTACAGGGTTATCGATTTCAAGAGAGACAAGATAGGTATTCCTGCGAAAGTCGTATCGATAGAGTATGACCCGAACAGAACGGCGAGGATTGCTCTTCTCCAATACATCGACGGTGAGAAGAGATACATGCTGGCTCCGAAGGGTTTGAAGGTCGGAGATGGTATTCAGAACGGCGACCAGGCTGAAATTTCAGTTGGAAATTCAATGCCACTGGAGCGAATACCGGTCGGCACGATCGTGCATAACGTTGAGTTTATACCAGGCAAGGGCGGCCAGATTGCGAGAGCTGCGGGTACCTACGCACAGCTAATGGCAAAAGAGGGAAGATACGCTCTTCTTAGGATGCCGTCTGGTGAGTTGAGAAGAGTAGTTGTGAAATGCATGGCAACTATCGGCATGGTCGGAAATGAAGAACACTCGAATGAGGTCCATGGAAAAGCAGGTAGAAAGAGATGGCTTGGAGTTAGACCGTCGGTCAGAGGCATGACGATGAACCCGGTCGATCACCCGATGGGTGGAGGAGAAGGGCGTTCTAAGGGACACCTTCCTCAGAGCCCCTGGGGCCAGCCGGCCAGAGGTTACAAGACAAGGAAGAACAAGAAGCCTTCAGATAACCTCATAGTGAAGCGCAGGAACCAGAATTGATCAGGGGGTGTAGTTGAAGATGTCGAGATCTAAGAAGAAAGGCCCATACGTACACCCGAGTCTCTTGAAAAAGATTAGAGAGCTGAATGAAAAGGGAGAAAAGAAACCCATAAAGACTTGGAGCAGGGCGTCCATGATTCTTCCTGAAATGATCGGACACACAATAGCTGTCTACAACGGGATGAAGCATATACCTGTTTACATTTCAGAGAATATGATTGGTCACAGACTGGGTGAGTTCTCTCCCACCAGGAGGTTCGGTGGGCATGCCGATAAGAAAAGCAAGAAGGGTGAAGTAAGATGAGGGAGGGTGCTGAGATGGCGCAGGCTACGCAGAGAGATAAGCGTTCTGTTTTCCATAGGAAGCGCAAAGAAGAAGCAGCAGCAACTCCTGTCACTCAGGCAAAGGCAGTTGCGAAGTTTGTCAGAATCTCCCCTAGAAAGGCGAGATCAGTTGTCAACGCAATAAGAAATAAGGAAGTGGGCGAGGCTTTTCAGATTCTAGAGTTCTCACCAAAAAAGGCCTCCCGTTTGGTTTACAAAGTTCTGCGCTCTGCAGTAGCAAATGCAGAGAACAATTTTGGACTGAATATCGATAGTCTCTATGTTGAAAAAGCTGTAGTTGATGACGGTCCGAGAATGAAGCGATTGTGGCCGCGAGGTAGAGGAAGAGCAGATATTCAGCAGAAAAGATTTAGCCACATAACCGTTGTTGTAGCAAACCGCGAAGAAACTAGCAATCCTCAGGAGTGAGGTGACATAAGTGGGTCAGAAGGTACATCCTTATGGATTCAGGCTTGGTGTAAGTAAAGATTGGAAAGCCCGATGGATTAACGAGAGGAACTACAAAGAATATCTACTCGAAGATCTTAAGATAAGGGACTTTCTTAAGAAGAATTACATGGCTGCCGGAGTTTCCGACATTTACATCGAAAGGCCGGAGCCAGGTAAGGTGGTTATTACCATCAAGTGCGCCAGACCTGGTGTGATGATTGGAAAGAAAGGCAGTGAAGTGAAGCTGCTAAGGCAGCGGCTGGAGAAGCTTATAACCAGGCAGTTCCAGCTGAATATCGAAGAAGTGAAAACACCCGAGACCGATGCGATTCTTGTTGCTGAGGATATTGCGTCAAGAATTGAGAAGAGAGCTTCTTATAAGAGAGCCATGAAGAGAGCGATATTCACTGCAATGAGAAAGGGAGCTAAAGGTATCAAGATAATGGTTTCCGGAAGACTGAACGGAGCTGATATTGCCAGGACAGAGTGGTACCTGGAAGGAAGACTTCCTCTCCAGACCCTCAGAGCTGATCTGGACTACGGTTACACCACAGCCTTTACTAAGATGGGAATAATCGGAGTGAAGGTATGGATCTACAAAGGCGACGTACAGGTGTAATTGCAAGAGGGGAGGTAGTTCATAATGTTAATGCCCAAAAGGGTAAAATACAGGAAGCAACAAAGAGGTAAGATGAACGGCAAGGCAAAAGGCGGGACAATCGTTCACTTTGGTGAATGGGGAATAAAGGCTCTCGAACCACACTGGATAACTGCTCAGCAGATCGAGTCCTGCCGAATTGCGATTACGAGAACACTTAAGAGGAATGGTAATCTCTGGATTCGAATCTTCCCTGACAAACCTATTACATCAAAAGGTATTGGCGTGAGAATGGGGAAGGGAAAGGGAGATGTCGAAGGCTGGGTAGCTGTCGTGAAGCCCGGGAAGATCATGTTCGAAATAGGAGGAGTGCCTGACCAGCTTGCGAAAGAGGCTCTCGAAAAAGCTGCTTCTAAGTTACCTATCAGAACAAAGATAGTACCGAGGTATCAGATAGGAGGTGAGCTCTGATGAAAGCAGTCGAACTTCAAAAGTTCACCGATGAAGAACTCACTCAGATGCTCGAAGATTCAAAAAGAAAGCTGATGGACCTCAGGTTCCAGCTGGAAATGAACAGGTTGAAGAACCATTCCCAGATAACTGTAGTAAAGCGCGACATAGCCAGGATAAAGACTATCCTTCGCGGTCGTGAGCTGGGGATAAGGAGGTAGTCCGCCATGCCAAGAAAGACACTAGTAGGAACGGTAGTAAGTGACAAGATGGATAAAACGATTGTAGTAAGTGTAACAAGAACGCATATACATCCCTTCTATGGGAAGACGATGAAAACTACTAAGAAGTATCACGCAGATGATCCCAATGGTCTTGCTGGAATGGGAGACACAGTAGAGATCGAGGAATGCAGACCGTTGAGCAAGATGAAGAAATTCAGACTTGTCAAGGTTTTGAAGAAGGATATTTATACAGGAGAAATTTCTGAGACTCCCGAGGCCGTTGAAGGCTCCGGAGGTGACCAGAAATGATCCAGTCTGAATCTTACCTGAAGGTCGCCGACAATTCCGGTGCGAGAATGATTAAGGTCATTCAGGTTACCGGTGGTTACAGAAAGAGATCGGGAACCATTGGTGACATAGTAGTTGCTGCAGTGAGGGATGTGGCGCCGAACACAGATTTCAAGAAGGGCGATATAGTGAGGGCCGTTCTTGTTAGAACGGCGAAGGAGATTCGCAGACCAGACGGTACCTACATTCGCTTCGATGACAATGCTGCGGTGATTATTGACAAGCAGAACCAGCCCAGAGGAACACGCGTCTTTGGACCTGTTGCTAGAGAAATAAGGGATAAGGGATTCTCCAAGATAGCTTCTCTAGCCCAGGAAGTCTGGTGAGGAGTGACGCAAATGAGTAGAGTGAAGAGAGAAGACATTGTAATGGTGATATCTGGTAAAGACAGGGGCAAGAAGGGCAAAGTTCTTAAGACAATTCCCTCGGAGAAGAAGATAATAGTTGAGGGTGTCAACTTCACGAAAAAGCATCAGAGACCAACCAATCAATACCGTGAAGGTGGAATAATTGAAAGGGAATCTCCAATATATGTTTCGAAAGTGATGGTTGTCTGCCCCAACTGTAATAAGCCTACGAGAGTTGCGCACAAAATCCTTGAGAATGGCGAAAAGGTTAGAGCCTGCAAGAAGTGCGGCGAGATAATCGATAAGGTCTAATGGGGAGGAATTGTTGATGGCATACGAATACGTCCCTTTGAAAGATAGATTTGAAAATGAAGTAGTCCCTACCATGACTAAGGAATTTGGTTATAAGAACAGGCTGGAAGTGCCAAGAGTCTCCAAAATAGTAGTAAACATGGGTATTGGAGAGGGATCTAGAAATGCGGATCTTCTCGATCTCCATGGTAAGGAATTGATGACGATAGCGGGACAGAAGCCAGTGGTGACGAAAGCCAAGAAGAGTATAGCCAACTTTAAACTTCGTGATGGAATGCCGGTGGGATTGAAGGTTACCCTCAGAGGTCCAAGGATGTACAACTTCCTTTACAAGCTGATAAATATTGTTCTTCCGAAGCTGAGGGACTTCAGAGGCGTTGATCCGGACTCGTTTGACGGCAGAGGCAATTATGCAATGGGACTTCCCGAACAGCTAGTCTTTCCCGAAATTGTGCCTGATCAGATAAAACGAGTTCAGGGAATGGACATAATAGTTGTTACCACGGCCAAGACTGACGAGGAGGCCAGAAGGTTGCTTGCTCTTCTAGGACTTCCTTTCAAGAGAGTCATGGTCTAAGGAGGTAGGTGCATGGCGAAGAAATCATTAATCGAAAAGTGGAAACGAGAACCCAAGTTCAAAGTAAGGAAATATAACAGATGCAATCTTTGTGGCAGACCTAGAGCAGTGTATAGAGAGTTCGGTCTTTGCAGAGTGTGCTTTAGACAGCTGGCTTCCGAGGGAAAACTCCCCGGTGTGAAGAAAGCAAGCTGGTGAGGAGGGAAATGTAATGTGGAGTGATCCCATAGCCGACATGCTCACTAGAATAAGAAATGCCAACGCTGCCTTCAAGGAGAGCGTGGATATACCGGCTTCAAATCTGAAGAAGAAGTTGCTTGATATTCTGAAGGCGGAAGGCTATATAGACGATTATAAATACATAGAGGATGGCAAACAGGGTGTCTTGAAAGTCTTCTTGAAGTACAAGGGAGACAGAAGGCACAAGATCAACGTCATCTCTGGAATCGTGAGAATTTCCAAACCTGGCAGAAGGATGTACGTGAACAAGGACAAACTTCCGAAGGTAAAGTCAGGTATGGGAATAGCAATTATAAGTACTTCCAGCGGAGTGATGACAGACAAGCAGGCCCGTTCGCAAGGCGTCGGCGGCGAAGTCATCTGCTACGTATGGTAGGGAGGGAATTCTGATGTCTAGACTACTTAAACATTCCATAAAAATCCCTGCTGGTGTATCATACAAAATCGAAGGAAACTTGATCACTGTGAAGGGACCGAAAGGCGAGCTGAAACAGGAACTCCTTCCTCTTGTGAAGATCGAAGCCGACGAAAAAGAGCTCTGGGTGAAGTCAAATGAGGATGTTGTGATAAGAAAGAGCGATTACAAGAGATTGGCCAAGTATGCCGGGACCTTTTGGTCGCTAATAAACAACATGGTTGTGGGTGTTACACAAGGGTTTGTTAAGGAACTCGAAATCGTTGGAGTAGGTTACAGAGCTCAGCTTCAAGGAAAGAAGCTTGTAATGAATCTCGGTTACGCTCATCCGGTTGAGGTCGATCCTCCTGCTGGAATAGAGTTTGAAGTGCCAGCGCCGCAGGCTATAGTTGTCAAAGGAATTGACAAGTACTTAGTTGGCCAGGTTGCTGCGAACATCAAGCGATGGAGAATACCGATCGTTTATTCCGGAAAGGGAATACGTTACAAGGGAGAAGCAATCAGAACTAAAGTCGGTAAGAAGGTCTAATCAAGGAGGCGGCTGGAGTGTTCAAACATAAAGATAAAAAGGAACAAAGGCGAAAGAGACATCTTCGCGTCAGGTCTGCAGTTTCCGGAACATCGGAAAGACCGAGACTAGCAGTCTTCAGAAGCGAGAAGCACATATATGCTCAACTAATAGACGATTCTAAGGGAGTAACCCTTGTTGCGGCCTCGACGGTAGACAAGGAAATTAGAGGTTCTGTTGAGAAGTCATGGAATGTCGATGCTGCGAAAAAGGTTGGGGAGCTCCTCGCAAAGAAGGCGAAAGACAAGGGAATCACCAGCGTGGTCTTCGACCGTGGAGGATTCAAGTTCCATGGAAGAGTCAAGTCACTTGCCGAGGGCGCTCGAGCAGGTGGACTACAGTTCTGAGGAGGTGAAGAAGATGGCTGAAGAGATGAAGAATGATCGCAATTCGAAATCTTCACGCGATGGAAGAAGAAGCCCCAGAGCTTCCAGAAACGCCCCTGTGGAAAAGCAGGTTGAAGACAACGAATTTGAAGAAAGAATCATTGAAATACGTAGAGTGACGAAGGTGGTGGCCGGCGGCAAGAACTTGTCTTTTAGAGTTGTTGCAGTTGTGGGCAATCGAGATGGAAAGGTCGGTCTTGGAATTGGTAGTGCCAGGGAGGTCCCCACTGCAATCAGGAAGGCAGTGCTAGAAGCTAAGAAGAATGTTACTGAAGTTGCGGTAAGAAACGAAACCGTACCACATGAGACAATTGGAAGACAGGATTCTGCAAAGATAATGCTTAAGCCTGCCGGTCCAGGAACGGGAATTATTGCTAACTCGCCTGTTAGGGCGGTCGTTGAGCTGGCAGGGGTCAAGAATATCCTAACGAAGTCCCTTGGATCATCGAACACGCTCAATATGGCTAGAGCTGCTCTGAATGGTTTGGTTAGCCTAAGATCTCCCCAGGATTTTGCAAAGCTAAGGGACGTACCTCTGAAGGCGGTTTTCCACGGAGTCAACGAGGAGGAAGGTCAGTAATGGCAAAGAGTTTGAGAATTCGATTAATAAAGAGTCCGATTGGTTATAACAGAAGACAGCTGAAGACGGTTAAGGCACTTGGTCTTGGAAAGCTGGACAGTGAAGTGGTTCAGCCTGATTCTCCGCAGATTAGAGGCATGGTGAATGCAGTGCGACATCTTCTTGCTGTTGAAGAACTTGATGACTGAAGGGGGTAGGAAGATGGCTTTTAAAGTTGAGGATCTAAGTCCGACGCCCGGTTCGAGAACAAGAGAGAAAAGAATAGGACGCGGTACCGGTTCGGGAATGGGAAAGACCGCCACCAGAGGCCACAAAGGCCAGGGAAGAGCGACAGGCAAGGTGGCTGCACGCTTCGAGGGCGGACAGACACCCCTATTCAGAAGAACACCAAAAAAAGGGTTCAAAAACCGAGGTTCTATAGCGTATGCAACTGTAAATATCTCGACTCTCGAAGAGAGATTTGAAAGTGGTAGCGAGATTTCGCCCGAGATACTCGTCAAGAACAAGATACTGAAAGATCTCAAAGACGGAGTGAAAATATTGGCGAGAGGTGAATTGACTAAGTCTTTCGTCGTCAAGGCAAATGCATTTAGCGCTACTGCCAAGGAGAAGATTGAAGCTGCTGGTGGAAAGGCAGAGGTGATCTGACAATGTGGAATGCCCTGAAGAACGCGTTCAAGATTCCTGAGCTCAGAGACAGAATCCTCTTCACATTCCTTGCACTGGCTGTCTTCAGACTAGGGGTTTATATACCAATCCCCGGTATTAATATCCAGGCCTGGTCAACTTACTTTGGGGCTCTATCTGAAGGCGGGGCCGGAGGATTCATAGGCTTCTTTGATGTTTTCACAGGTGGGGCAGTCGAGCAGTTTTCAATATTTCTGATGAGTGTTACTCCATACATAAACGCGCAGATTATGCTTCAACTTCTCACTGCTGTGGTTCCGAGTCTGAAGGAAATGCTCAAGGAAGGTGAAGAGGGAAAGAAGAAATACGCTCGCTACACGAGGATGTTGACGGTCGGACTTGCGAGTCTTCAAGGATTCCTTATATCATTTGGCCTCTCTTCTAACACTGCAATAATGGCAATTCCTAATAGAATTCTGTTTGTTCTTCTGTCCACCTCCACTCTTATAGGTGGTACAATGTTCCTTTTGTGGCTCGGTGAGAGAATTACCGAGAAGGGAATCGGGAACGGAATATCGGTTCTTATCTTCGGAGGAATAGTTGCCAGATACCCTGCTTCTATAATGCAGGTAGTAGTCGCGTTGTCGCCAGTTCAGTGGGCGATTTTACTAGCGATAGCTGTCTTCACAGTTGTTGCCATTATTTACGTACAGATGGGGGAGAGAAGGATTGAAGTGCAGTATGCCAGAAGAGTTACGGGCAGAAGGGTCTATGGGGGAGTTTCTACCCACATTCCCATTAAGGTTAATCAAGGTGGAGTCATTCCGATAATATTCAGTTCTGCAATAATGATGCTACCTCAGTTTATTGCTACTGCCTTTCCTGAGGGAAGTGGCGGTAGGAATGTAATTCAGTCACTTTTTGCCCAGACTTCTCCCGTATACATTCTCCTGTATGGTGGAATGGTTTTCTTCTTCACGTTCTTCTATAGCTCTTTGGTTTTCGATGTGAGGGAGGTTTCGGATAATATACGTAACTACGGAGGATACATCCCAGGAATCAGGCCCGGATTTTCTACTCAACAATACATTCAGAGAGTTCTGAACAGAGTTGTCTTCATGGGAGCCGTCTTTTTGGTTGTAATTGCGTTGCTTCCGTTAGTTATAGGCGGGATTTTCAGCATTGGCGGCCTCGCTATTGGAGGAACTTCAATGCTGATTGCTGTGGGTGTTGCGATTGATATCCTTCAGCAGATGGAAACGCATCTCATGGTCAGACACTATGAGGGATTTGTAAAGAAAGGCAAGTTGCGAGGAAGGAGATAAGTATGAATGTGATTCTCATGGGTCCTCCTGGCGCAGGAAAGGGGACGCAGGCAAAGAGATTAGCCCAGAAATTCGATATTCCGCACATATCCACTGGCGATATGTTGAGGGAAGCCGTGGCTGCTGGCACTGACCTCGGACTTAAGGTCAAAGAGATAATGGACAGAGGGCTTCTCGTCCCCGATAACCTGATGATCGACCTGGTTAGGGAGAGGTTGTCAAGAGAGGACGCAAAGTACGGATTCATACTTGATGGCTTTCCAAGAACTGTCGAACAGGCAATAGCTCTTGACGAAATGCTTATGTTGCTCGAGAAGAAGATCGATGTTTCACTCCTAGTAAATGCGACTGAAGAGGAAGTTGTGAACCGGATTTCAAGCAGGAGAGTTTGTTCCGAATGTGGTAAGGTTTACAATCTCCTGACGCTGAAGCCAAGAAATGAAGGTCGATGTGACATTGACGGCAGTAAGCTGGTTCAGCGTGATGACGACAAACCTGAAACTGTGCGGGCAAGGTATAGAGTTTATTTGGAAAAGACTGAGCCTGTTGTCAACTACTATTCAGAAGAAAAGGGAAACCTAATAGAGGTTGATGGTTCAGGAGAAATCAATAGTGTCACAGCCCAAATCGTTGATCATCTGGAGAAGGCAAAACATGGTTAGGTTGAAATCTCCAGAAGAAATATGTAAAATCGAATTTGCTGCGAAGATCGTTGCGGAGGTGTTGGCAGTCGTAGAAGCTTACGCAGTTGAAGGAGCTTCTGCGAACGATATGGAAAGAGCAGCTGAAGATGTGATCAATAGAAGAGGTGGCATCCCCGCATTCAAGGGCTATAATGGATACCCTTATACTCTCTGTGTATCAGTGAATGAAGAAGTTATTCACGGGTTTCCCTTGAAAGCGAAAGTCTTCTCTGAGGGCGATATCGTCTCTGTCGATTGTGGAGTAGTCAAAGATGGCTTCATCGGAGACGCCGCAAGGTCTTTTGTTGTAGGAAGTTATTTATGCGAGAAAGACAGGTTACTCATGGAGCGGACGGAAGAGGCGCTCTGCAAGGGTATTGAAGTGGCCGTTGCCGGCAATAGGCTCGGTGACATAGGCTTCGCTGTTCAGAGCTGCGTGGAAAGCGCAGGTTTTTCTGTGATAAGAGACTATGTAGGCCACGGAGTGGGCGTAAGTCTTCATGAGGATCCTCAGGTGCCCAATTATGGAAGACAGGGAAGCGGAATGCTATTGAGAACAGGTATGACCCTTGCGATCGAACCCATGGTTGCGAGCGGACACTACAGTTTAGAGACCCTGGAAGACGGATGGACCGTAGTTACTGAGGACAGGTCGCGTGCAGCTCATTTTGAGCATGACATAGCGATTATGGAAGACGGTCCAAAAATCCTTTCCAGACTGTGAGGAGGATCACTGGTGTCGGACAAGAGCGATATTATAAAGATGGATGGAATAGTTGTGGAATCGATGCCCAACGCGACCTTCAAGGTCGAACTGGAAAACGGCCACTCTGTTCTTGCTCACATCTCTGGGAAAATGCGCAAGAACTTCATCAGGTTGATCCCCGGCGATAAGGTCGTAGTAGAGGTTTCAATATATGACCTGACCAAAGGAAGAATTGTTTATCGAAAAAGGATAGACAAAGGAGGAGAAACGAATTGAAAGTCCGCGCTTCGGTAAAGAAGAGATGTGAACACTGCAAGGTTATTAGACGTAATGGAAGAATAAGAGTTGTATGCGAGAAAAATCCAAAGCACAACCAGCGTCAGGGTTGAGGAGGGATATAGATGGCACGTATCCTTGGTGTTGAGCTTCCGAATAATAAGAAGACGTTCGTTGCCCTGACCTATATCTACGGTATAGGGTACACAAGAGCAAACGAGATTCTTACTGGAACTGAGATCAACGGTGACAAAAGAGCAAAGGACCTGACAGACGAGGAAGTAAGTAGAATTGCGAAATTCATCAACGAGCACTACAAAGTTGAGGGTGAGCTAAGGACCGAAGTTGACAGGTCAATCAAGCGACTAATCGAGATTGGAAGTTATAGAGGTTACAGGCACAGAAACGGACTTCCTGTTCGCGGTCAAAAGACACATTCCAACGGAAGAACAAGGAAGGGTTCTAGAGCCAGTAAGATTCGGAAGAAGAGCTAAGACGGGAGGTAAAAGCGAATGGCAAAGAGACCAGCAGCCAAGAAGAGAAAAAAGCTAACTACTGATAGAGGGGTAATACATATAAAGTCCTCTTTCAACAACACAATAATCACCCTGACGGATCCCGAGGGTAATACCCTTATGTGGACTTCAGGCGGAACTGCCGGATACTCCGGTTCGAAAAAATCCACACCATATGCTGCCCAACTTGGCGCAGACAGGATAGCCAAAGAAGCTATTAAGTTGGGAATCACAAGAGTAGGAATAGAAGTTAAAGGCCCAGGTTCGGGACGAGAAGCTGCAATCAGAACTATTCAAGCGGCAGGTCTCACTGTTGAGACGCTTAAGGATATCACGCCACTGCCTCATAACGGTTGCAGGCCAAGAAGAAGAAGAAGAGTCTGATTTAGGAGGGAGTTGAATGGCCAGATATACAGGACCAGTGTGTAAGCTTTGTCGTCGCGAAGGGTTCAAGCTTTATCTAAAAGGTGAAAGGTGTTTTTCACCAAGATGTGCTCAAGTCAAGAGACCTGTAGCACCTGGACAGCACGGAGCCTCGACAAGAAAGCTTACTCAATACGGAATGCAATTAAGATCGAAACAGGTAGTCAAGAGGATTTATGGAGTCCTTGAGAGACAGTTCAGAAGATATTTCGAAGCGGCTTTGAGAAAGAGTGAAGAGACAGGAAGCGCTCTGGTTAAGATCCTTGAATCAAGACTAGATAACATGGTCTTCAGGATGGGATTTGCATCCAGCAGGAGACAGGCAAGACAGCTGGTTAACCATGGACATGTCCTAGTCAATGGTAGAAGGGTCAATAAACCCTCCTTTAACCTTAGAGTCGGTGATATCGTGGAGATCAGAGAGAAGAGCAGAGCGGTCGTACCGATCAAAGAAGCGGTAGAAGCATCGAAAGAAAGAACAGCCTATCCGTGGGTTGAGGTAGATTACGAGACATTCAGAGGGACCTACCTGAGATACCCTGTAACCGAAGAAGTAGAGATTCCAGTTGATCTGCAGTCGATTATCGAGCTCTACTCCAAGTAAATCCGATTCTTACCTTCTTGGAAGGAGGTGTGTGCCCGAATTCTGGGCGAAATAATGTTGACATCAATAATGCCCAAGAACTTGCGAATTGAAGAAGAACGAGAGGATCAGAACAGCTATTTCACAAGGTTCATCCTTTCTCCAATGGAAAGAGGATACGCCACTACTATTGGGAACTCGCTAAGGAGGGTTCTACTCTCATCGATACCTAGTATGGCGATCACAAAGCTTAAAATACCTGGGAAGTATCACGAATACGATGTTATCGACGGAGTTAAAGAGGACATCCTTGAAATCATCCTCAATTTCAAGAAAGTCCAGCTGAAACCTGCTCTAGAGTTCTCTGACGCAGTAAAACTAACTCTTGAAAAGGTAGGACCTGGGGTTATCACTGCAGGGGATATAAAGACTCCCACCGGTGTTGAAGTGGTAAACCCATCGCAATATGTGGCTACTCTCAACACGGATTCGGTTGTCTATATTGAGCTTTTCGCAGAGATAGGAAGAGGATTTGTCCCTGTTTCAGAGATGGAGATCGAGCACGACGTAGAAATGATATACATTGATGGAATCTTTAGTCCGGTATTGAAAGTCAACTTCCAGACAGAGAACGTTCGTGTAGGAAAGAGGACCGACTATGATAAACTCGTTCTCGACGTCTGGACGAAGAAATCGATAACTCCTTCTGATGCTTTGATGAGAGCAACTGATATCCTTATAAGGCATTTTGAGGTTGTTTCAAGCGGGCTTGGTCAACCGACCCAAGGACTAACCGGATCAACCATCGAGCCAGAGGAAGAAGAGACAATCACCGAAGAGAGTGAGATGAGTTCAGAAGTTTCTCAGGCGGATGAACAAGACTCAAACTCCGTCGCTGCGAAGAAGGTCGAAGAACTTGATCTTTCAGTGAGATCTCTTAACTGCCTTAAACGAGATAAGATAAACAGAATTGGCGATCTTCTTGACAAGAGTGAGGCCGATCTTCTGAAGATCAGAAATTTCGGTGAGAAGTCAATGCTTGAAGTCGTTAAGAAACTGAGAGAAAAGTTCAACATCGTGCTCAAGAAAGAATGATTGTGAGGAGGCCTATAAGAGATGCGTCATAGAGTTAGTGGAAGCAAACTGAATATGCCCCATAGCCAGAGAGTTGCTCTGATGCGAAACCTGGCTAGGGAGCTGTTTGAACACGGGACAATAGTAACGACGGTAACTAGGGCTAAAGAGGTAAGGCCGTTCGTAGAAAGCATAATTACAAAAGCAAAGAAGGCTACAATACTGTCGGCGGAAATCGCCGCTAAGGATTCCGAGAGTAGCGAATCGCAGGAGCTCAAGTCTAGAAATCTTGCTTTGCGCCGCGAAATCAACAGAAATTTCAATGACAGGAAGCTAGTTAAGAAGATATGTGATGAGATAGCTGTCAAGTATCTCGAAAGGAACGGCGGATACACAAGGATTGTGAAACTGGGTATGCGAAGAGGAGACGCTAGTGAGATGGCCGTCCTCCAACTCATTGACAACGAAGAAAGACAGGAAAAGAAGCCCGAGAAGAAGACTGAAAAGAAACAGGACAAAAAATGATGGCTACCGAAAGGTAGCCATTCTTCGGAGGTACGAAAGTGAAGATATTCCTTGATACAGCTAACATTGACGAGATTCGAGAGGGTATGAAGCTTGGACTGGTTGATGGAGTCACGACTAATCCAACGCTTGTCTCCAGAGAAAGCGTGAAGTTCGAACAACGTGTTGTGGAAATCTGCGAAACCGTTAGGGGTCCTGTGTCAGCCGAGGTTACGGCAACGGATTTTGAGAATATGGTATCACAAGCGCGAGAGTTGGCTTCTCTTAGCGAGTATGTTGTTGTTAAAATCCCAATGACAAAAGACGGGATGCGAGCTGTGAAAATCCTTAGTGGTGAAGGGATTAGGACAAATGTAACGCTTATATTCAATTCGCTTCAGGCTACTCTAGCTGCGAAGGCAGGTGCTACATACGTAAGCCCATTTGTTGGAAGGCTGGACGATATTGCTAGTAAAGGGATGGGAATAGTTGAGGAGATCGTTGACATTTTTGCGAACTATGGCTATTGTACTGAGATCATCGTTGCAAGCGTGAGGCATCCTATGCATGTACTAGAGGCCGCTTTGATGGGTGCGGATATTGTGACAATACCCTTTGATGTGCTTCTCAGACTATTCAATCATCCGCTTACAGATATTGGGATAGAGAGGTTCACCGAAGACTGGAAGCGCTATGAGAAACAACAAGGTCAATAAGCTTTGAATTTTGCTTCGTAAGTGGTATATTATTCCTGAAAGAATTGGTACCTCGCCGGAGACAGGTCTCCTATGCTTTCTTACAAGTACGATTAGCTTCATAATCTTATCAATTTCAAGAACACGGAAGGAGGGTAGGTACATTCTTCCAGTGGTTGATAGAATGTACCGTCAAATTTGAGCCCAAGAAAAAAGAAAACAGAAGAAACACCTGGTGAACTTGAGGAAAAAGTGGTTGCTGAAAAAAAGGCAACAAGAAAGAGAACGATTAGAAAGAAGACTGAATCGAAAAAAACCGAAGAGAGTCATGAGCCCGTGAAGACCGCTTCTAGAAAGATTGCTGAGGAAAAAGATGGAGTTGAAATTCTACGTAAAGAAGACCCCAATGACTCAAAAGCAGAGAATTCAGTGACCAAGGAGACTGGAAAGGAAAGCATCCCGAGCGATGTCAAAGAGATCCCAAGGAAGGAAAGAGAAAAGGACAAAGATAAAGACAAAGACAAGGATAACATCAGGGAAGTAGAAATCGATATTTCCCAGCTTCAGGCTATGCCTATCAGGGAGGTATATAAACTTGCCAGAAAGTATGACGTACAAGGCTATACGCAGATGGCAAAGAAGGATTTGATCTTCGCTGTTCTAAAGGCTCAAACCGAATCCTACGGCTACTTCTTTGATCAAGGAGTTCTGGAGATAACTGATGGAGGATATGGCTTCTTAAGAACTCTGGACAATAATCTCCTGCCGAGTTCCAACGATATTTACGTTAGTCAGTCACAGATAAGGAGATTCAACCTTACCAGCGGGGATACAGTTGCAGGTCAGGTCAGGCCGCCAAAGGAGGGGGAGAAGTACTTCGCTCTTCTGAGGATTGAAGCCATTAACCACAAAGCAATCAACTTCGCTGCTGAACGAATAACCTTTCAGAATCTTACTCCTATCCATCCCGAAGACATGCTTATTACGGAAACAGATCCCCATATAATGAGTACAAGAATGGTTGACCTTTTCTCACCAATAGGAAAAGGACAGAGAGGGCTAATTGTCTCGCCTCCTAAGGCGGGTAAGACGATACTTCTGAAGGAACTGGCGAATGGCATTGCTGAAAATCATCCCGATACGGTTAGGATTATCTTACTTATTGATGAGAGACCTGAAGAAGTCACCGATCTCAGAAGAAGCACAAATGCACACGTGATTGCGGCTCCGTTTGACATGCATCCAGAGAAGCAGATACGAGTCGCTGAGATGACAATCGAGATGGCCAAGAGATTAGTGGAATTCAATTACGATGTTGTTATCCTCCTTGACAGTATAACCAGGCTTGCAAGGGCTTACAATTTGTATGTTCCGCCTAGCGGAAAACTACTTTCCGGTGGCGTGGATCCTTCTGCCTTGTACAAACCCAAGTACTTCTTCGGAGCAGCCCGTAACATTGAAGAGGGTGGAAGCCTTACGATAATCGCTACTGCTCTTGTCGAAACCGGGAGCAAGATGGATGAGGTCATATTTGAGGAATTCAAAGGTACTGGAAACATGGAATTGATCCTGTCGAGGCAGCTTGCCAATAAGAGAATGTTTCCTTCGATCAACCTAACCCTCTCAGGAACAAGGAGAGAAGAGCTTCTTCTTCCTTCCGATATTCTTAGGAAGGTTTGGGTTCTTAGGAGAATGCTTTCATCAATGTCAGAGGAAGAGGGCCTGAGACTAATCATGGAAAAACTACGTGGAACCGCCACAAATGAGGAGTTCTTGGACTTGATAGAGATGGAGAAAAAGTCGTATTAGACTGGAGATGCAAATGGCTAAGTACGTTATAGGTATTGATCTTGGCGGTACCGAAACAAAGATTGCAATAGTTGAAGAAGACGGCCGGATTATTGAGAAAAAGATGATTCCCACTAGAGTCTTCGATGGTAGGATCACCGTTGTTACAAGAATTGGGGAAGCGATAAAGGAGCTTCTTCTCGAATCAACTGTTAGTTCCTCCGAAATACTTGGTATTGGGGTCGGTTCGCCCGGCTCGATAGATCATGACACAGGTACCGTGCTATTCTCGCCGAATCTCCCCGATTGGTCAGGATTCGGACTTGCATCGATGCTGGAAAAGATAACCGGAGTCCAGACGTTCGTGGAGAATGATGCAAACTCATTTATTCTTGGAGAATGGGCCTTTGGGGAGTTCAAAGGAAGCCAGCACATGATAGGACTTACCCTTGGCACGGGGGTTGGAGGAGGCGTGATTACCCATGGAATACTGATGACGGGTAGCAGCGGTTATGGTGGAGAGCTCGGACATACAATTGTGGAACCCGAGGGTCCTCTATGTGGATGTGGTTCTCATGGATGTTTGGAGTCTCTTGCATCTGCCACCGCCATTGTCAAAATGGCCAGAGAGTATTCAAAGCGGTTTCCCAAATCCTCAATGTTTTCCGCACCGGAAATAACTGCCAAGGTCGTTTTCGATTCAGCGCGAGGGGGAGACCTAGCAGCCACAATGATAGTGGAGAGAGTGACAAAGGCTATGGCAATCGCAATTGGCAATTTCATCCATGTCTTCAATCCTGAGCATATCGTTATCGGGGGCGGGATAAGTAAAGCGGGAGATCTGCTTATTGACGGTATTCTGAGAAAGATGCCTGCTTTTGTCATGCCTTCATTCATTGGAACTTATAGTATTACACTCAGCAGGCTGGTAGAAAACGCGGGTATAACCGGCGCGGCATCGATAGTTTTCTACAGGCTAAGTTGATCCTTAAGCTTCTGCGTCATTATGTGAGCCTGTCTGGTTGGTTCGGGAATTCTGTACTTGTCGGTAGTCTTCAAAACCATTTCAACAGAGAGTTCCGGAGTTATCCGATTGCCTGGAGAGACATATACCGGTTTCACTCCTTGTCTAGTACATAACGCGTACCCTAGCAGCCTACCATCCGGGGCGGTTATTGGGCTTTTCTTTCCCTTGTCCACAGGGGTGCTATGTAGCCGCCCGAAAAGAAGTCTCTTGGCTACTCCTATGGTTGGTGTTTCTAGGAAGAGACCAATATGGGAGGCTATACCAATCCCCCTTGGGTGGGCGATTCCATGGCCGTCGAAGAAAAGCAAATCGACTTCAGAAGATTTTGATAGAGCGTTGAGAATTGTGGGGCCTTCTCTGAAGGAAAGAAGTCCGGGAATGTAAGGTGTATCAACCTTTCCGATTGCATGGAAGCAATCGACAACTTGTAAAGTGCTGAATTCCATTACTACTACAACTGCTAGGGCAGTAGCTCTTGATGGAAAAGAGACATCTACTCCGGCTATCAGGCGTGGTTTCGCGATCCGAGTGTGCAAGACGAGCTGATTGGCGAGCTTGTTTTGCAAAGCTATCGCTTGATTTGGTTCCATGCTCCACGAATGAATATGTCTTATGTTCAACGCTCTCGCTCTCCAGTGGATAACAATCTGCCATTGCTGCTTATCATAATGATTATGCCACATAGATGTTATAATCTATGAAAAGCTCATCAAGTGTGGAGGTGTATGATGAAATTCGTCGTAGCTCGTTCCGAAATCCTCACTAGATTGGAGTCGGTTTCCGGTGCAGTAGCGTCAAAGAGCGTAAAACCGATTCTTTCAGGCATATATTTCTCGATGAAGGATGAGTCAACCATCAAGCTTGTGGCAACTGATCTCGAAACAGCTATTACCACCGAGCTGAAGCCCAAGTACATTGATGGAAGTTGTGATTTCGTTATCGATGCCCGTCTGGTTCTAGAGATAGTAAGGAATCTCCCGGAAGGAGAAGTAATATTTGAGACCGAAGAGACTAATGTGGTTATTCGTTTGGGAAGTGCCCGATTCACTCTTCCTACTATGGATCCAGGGGATTTTCCTGATATAGAGGCTGCAGCGGGGGGGCTTGACTTCACTGTATCGGTCTCATCGGTTGAGTTGATGATAGACAGGGTGATATTTTGCGCTGCCAGAGATGAGTTCATGAGAAATCTGAACAGTGTATACTGGGAATTCGACGATGGTTATGTTCGCCTAGTTGCCGCAGATGGGTTCAGGATGGCCCTCTCTGAAGAGAGGATAGACCTCAGTATCGAAGATCATTTTTTGCTGACGTTGAAGAGCATGAGAGATCTTCAGAATAGTCTGAAGGCTGCGATGTCCGACGTCATGAGAGTAGTTTACGACGGTTCTCGTGTCCAGTTTTTCTTTGACGGTACCGAAATAGTTACCAAAGTCGTCGATGCGGAGTTTCCAGACTACAAGAAAGTTCTCCCAAAGTCATTTAAAGCTAGGGTTGTTCTTCCCGCAGTTACTTTTTCCGATGCGGTTAGAAGAGCTTCAATCGCTGCAAGACTGGGATCTGATTCCGTTAAGTTTGAGATAAACGATGAGGAGTTCAAGATAATTGCTCGTAGTCCAGATCACGGAGAATCGATCGAGGTTATTAAGACGAGCAAAGAGGGTGACAACATAATTATCGCTTTCAACCCTAGATTTCTGTCAGAGGCAGTGAAGAAGGTTGATTCCGAAATGGTAGAACTGAATTTCGTAGATTCGAATAGTCCCCTTCAGATGAATCCTGTGGATATTCAGGGGTATACCTATATTATTATGCCTATTAGGCTGATATGAACACAAGGGTTGGAATAGGTCATGACGTTCATCCTATTGTCGCCGGAAGCAAAGGTTTGTTTCTGGGTGGCTTGAAAGTATCTGATTCACTGTACCTTTCCGGTCACTCAGATGGTGACGTTTTGAGTCATGCGATAGTAGATGCGATTCTTGGGGCTTGCTCTCTTGGAAACATCGGCCTCAGGTATCCGGAAAACAGCTCTAACAAAGATCGCAGGAGTATTGAGTTTCTCAAGGAAACGGCAGACTTGATCAAAGGCAGCTGGGAAGTGACCAACGTTGATTCTGTGGTCGTTATCGAAGAAATAAGGCTGGCCGGTTTTGTCCAGTCAATGATAGACAATGTTGCCAGTGCTCTTGGGATAGAGAGCGAGCTAGTGAACATCAAACCGAAATCGGGGAACGGCAGCAGTCCCGGTTTTGCTAAGGCCTACGCAGTCTGTCTCTTAAGGAGGGTGGAGTGAAAGATGCCCGATTTCCGCTATGAAGTCATCAACACCAAGGGAAAATCAGAAAAAGGCAAGCTTGCTGCGAACTCCAAACTAGAGGCGCTTCAGATCCTTTCAAGCAGAGGGTATATCGTAAGTTCAATCAAGCAGTCCGCTTCACATGCTTCCACAAGAGCTTCAATGTTCCCTGCCTCGCAAAAGGAAGTCAGCATCTTCTCAAGGCAATTGGCAACCATGGTTTCCTCAGGTGTGAGAATAAGAGACGCTCTTCAGGTTCTTTCAACTCAGGTTTTCTTTTCAAGAAGATTCAGAAAGATTGTGACTCGGGTGGTCCTGGATATAGAAGGTGGAATGAGCTTCAGCGAGTCTCTCGAAAAGACGGGTGTATTCGAGCCCCTCTTCACCAATCTGGTTAAGGCCGGAGAAGCGGGTGGAGTGCTAGACGAGTCACTAGAACGGGTTGCCGACTTCTACGAAGGGATGGTCGAGCTGCAGAATCAAGTGAAGTCAGCTATGTCATACCCTCTCTTCATGATGGTCTTTGCAGTTGGAATAGTTGGGATGATCTCGTTCTTCATTTTGCCGAACCTGATCGGCGCTTTTGGTGGAAACTTTCAGCCAGAAGGAGCGATGGCAATTCTCCTGAGTATGAACAGCATTCTTGAGAATCACTGGCCTCTGTTGCTTGTCATGCTTGTCGGATTGTTGATCGGAGGCTACTTTTTCTTCAAGAGCAGATATGGAAACGTTGTCAAGGAAAACATTGGTAAGTTGATCCCTCCGATTAGGAATTTGAGAAACATGACGGCAATGGAGAGGTTCACTCGGACGACTGCTGTCCTAGTTGCCAGTGGAGTCGATCTGCCAACCGTTTTGGAACTGGCCGGAGAAGTCTCTCAGAGTCCAAGAGTTGTGAAAGCAGTGGGCAATGCAATAATAGGAATAAAGGGTGGGGAAAGCATCAATGCTGCTTTGGAGCGCCAGAAGGTCTTTCCGCCCATTGTCGTTAGTATGGTTGCTGTTGGTGAAGAGACCGGCAAGCTTGATGAAGTGATGTTAAAAGTTGCGGATTTCTATCATATGCAAGTTCAGAACGCACTCAAGAAACTTGTTTCGCTTGTGGAACCAATAATGATATTATTTATTGGTGGGTTCATTGGTTTCCTGGCAATAACGATATACGGTGCAGTCTTTGCTATGGAGCAAAGTATTGGATGAGTTTGACCGAGTTGTTGTGCTGTCTGGTCCTGGTCTCTCTGTGTATCAGCGGCGTCGTACTGGTTTCGTCTGAAATCATAGTTAAGCTAAAGATTGGCCTCAGCAAAACAGCTTTCGATTCTTTCATTGAAAGCCAACGACTTGAGGCAATTGTTCGTTCAAGACCAGTCGAGCTCTTCTATGATTTCAGAACTAGAAGGTTGTCTTCGACAACGGGTGATATTTTTGAGGATTGCTTGTGGGAGAATCCCGAAGGTTTCAGAATAAGATTCAACGGTGATGGGTCTATAGTAATTCTTAACGGTTCGACAACGCTGAATTTTGCTGATGGCAGTGTATTGACTATCCAGCCGGTTACGGGGAAGGTCACTTATTGAGACTTGGGGGTAAATATGTTTCAAAGTATGATTACTGCCGTTAATTCCGATGAGGGTTACACTGAGATCGTAAGAGCAGTGGTCGAGGGTAGGAGCTTAATACCGGTCTTTTCTGTCCTTAGGATCGGTGAGAACTCGCTTGCCGAAGCGGCCAGGGTGTTTGGCGAGAATAATACTCTTCCCGTGGATGAAATATTTGTGACGGCCTTCCACCCAAAGGATGTTGTGTTTCAGCATCTAGAGGTTCCGAGGGTCAAGTCGATGAAGAACCTGCTTAGCGTTGCCAGTTTCAAGGCCGCCTCTCAGTTTTCTTTGCCGCCAGACGAAGTAAACGTTGCCTGTCTCAACTCAATTGCTTCCCTGAAGACGGGGTTGGTTCCTGCCTTTATTATCACCAAGAGGAAGGCTGTTTTTGAATTCGTTGGAAGACTCACGGGCGAGAACTTCCCCGAGCCGAATATAGTAGATGTTAAGCCTTTCTCCATCTTCAAGACCGCTCATACCAGTGTCTTCGAGGGAAACAACATCGTCTTTGTGGTGGATAAGAATTATTCGATTCTCCTTACACTGAGAGGAGAAGAGATTGTTGGGCTGAACTACATAAGCGATGGTTTTGACGAGGTGGCAAGTGGTTTCAGTGAGGACAACTCTCTTTCTCCTAAAACAGATATCCAGAGAGAGTTCCTTGTCGGCTCCAAGGCATATTACGATTCATTGATAGAAGAGGCTTCCGAGAGACTTGAAGGGCTAATCTCCTATCAGCTTAGGATGTATCTTACGAACACTCTGTCGAACTCTCCGAATACTTCTGCGGCCGACGAGTCTCTCTTCACAAGGTTCTTTGTAGTGGGGCCCTCGAGTCTTTCTACAGCCGTTTACTCAAGGGCATTTCAGAGAATTCTTGGAGACGAGACAGAGGTGGTCAGCATGCCTCTTAGGATTAAGGAAACGACTGGGATAACATATACTTCGGTGGGACTACTCATGAGAGGTGGTGAGATACTTGGTCGACGTAAACTTACATTCAAGGAAGAAACGGGTATCAAGGCTTAAGTATTCTCTAATAGTCCTGCTGATAATTGTCGTTCTGATTATGGGGTCTCGTTTTTTTGTGACCCAAGCCTTTGATATAAGATTTAGACAGGTTTCTAGAATGAAAGGCTATCTGTTTGATAATACTGGAACATACCTTACAGGGAATCTGATTGCAGACATTGACATGATGTTCGACAAGAAGCAGGAGTACATTGCAATCCGTAATAGACTTAGTAGACAGGTTAGCGATCTTCGCGCTCATGTAAGCTCGAAGTCGCTAGAGATGGATGTCTTCAGAACAATGGAAGCTTATCTCGAAGACGAGAACGCTCTGAAGACGATTGCTTCGAGAATTTCGTTTGAAAATGGTGTTGGTAACTCCTTCTACTATCTAATATTTGAAGGTGATAATACCTATTTCCCGTCACCGCTTACTACACCAACCCTTCTTGCCAGGCCAAGCGTGAGGGGTAATTTGGACTTCGCAGAGCTTTACTCTCTTCAACTTGTCGACCTTAAGGTGGGTGACTTCGATGAATGAGAGAGACGAGTTTAACATCGAAGAAATTAATGCCTTTGTCGACTCGGGATCTTTTGAGAGCAACGATGGCTTTTTCATTCACAGAGACTATGCAAATAAGCTGAAGAGAAGACTTGGTATTCTTGACAGAAAGGGAATAAACTCGAAGATTGCCTTCTGGTCGTTGATCGCTTTGACAATCGTAGGTTTTTTGTTCCTGGTGGTACTTTACTCCTACAACACTTTCGAGAATACATCTCTGCTGGTCGAAGAGGTGAACGGTCTTGAAAGTGCATACCTTGAGGTTCAGTTGCTCTCAAGAGTCCGAAACGAAGCGATAGGCGCAATGAGTACAAGAAGTTATCTTAAGGAGATAGAGGAGAGGATTCCGATAAGGTCTTCTCAAGGAGAGTACAAAGGAATCATTGTCTCAGGTAGTTCGAGAGATATTCTTGATCTTGTTGAGATGATTGTCAGTGAACCGAGAATTCTTGTTAGAAAGCTTGATCTGAGATCAAACCTTGGATTTCCGATTCTGCCGGAGTCTAATATTCCGTCCAATCTTTTGCTTGAGTTGAGGATGGACATTGCTGTAACAGGGACCTTCTAGACGGAGCTGATTTTATGGAGAAGATCGTTTTGATAATAGTGGTCTCAATTACTCTGTTAGTAACGGGTGGTGTACTCTTGGTATTGCTCTTCGAACCGGTAGAGATTGCTGATGTTGCGGCAAGCAGAATAAGAATTGATCCCGTTGATACTTCTAGGGTGGTGAGCGTCTTCAGTATGGAGAATCATTTCCTCCCACTCTATGCGAGTCCTTCGGAGGTCATAAGTTCAATGCTAGAAGTCGGCGAAGAGGCAGAGAATGTCAGGTATGTTGCCTATTACAGGTTGAACAAGGTTGATTACGCAGTTCTACAGACGGGTGAGACGGAGATAACAGTAAGAGTGGGCGAGCAAGTTGCACCCTCCTATATAGTATATGGAATTACGGAATTTGCTGTTCTGCTAAATGATACTAGTACGAACAGCTTCTTTGTTGTGAAGTATTTCAGGTCATAAACTCGAGGGTAAATATGGGGTGATTCGTGTGAGAAGAATAGCGGTCTTATTTCTAGTTCTGGGCATCTTCTGTATTGGTTTCTCTAATCAGCTGAATTCAGTCATTCCCACTATGGATGCAGAATCGGTAACAGTGACTCTGATCTTTAAGGACAAAGTCACAGATTACAATATACAATCGAATCCTTCAAGGACCATATATTCTCTGGCAATGAACGGTGTAAGCGGCAGAGATATGAATTTGCCGCTTCGAATGGGTCCGGTTGAAGGTTTGTGGACCAGGCAAGATCCCAAGAGACTGTCGGTGAACGTCGCTTTGTTGATTCCAGCAATCGATGATCCGGAAGTTACGATTATGGAGAATGTTGTCACACTTAGATTCTTTAGATCGAATATTAATGTGAATATCGAGAAATTTACTACATATGGTATGACGGTATCTACTGCGATGACATATCTTTTTTCTGAAGAAATGCTAGATCTGTCGTATATCATCTCTCCAAGTGTTAGAAATGAGCAGGTTGTGGTTGGTTTCTCACTGGCCATGCCCGAAGATATTCTAAGAAATATCCTTACGTCTCTTGGAGATAGGGTCGCTTATTCCTATTTGACTGATGGAACCTTCTATCTGGGTTCGCCTGAAGAAGTTCAAGATCTTGTTAATGCCTTCTGGAAGACGTATATCGGTGTTGATTTCAATATTGAGGGGGAGACCGTTTCAGAACAGATTGAAAGGCTGAGAAAGACTCTTCCAGTAAATAGCTACATAGAGTATCTACCGAACGAGGCTTCTTTGATGGTGTTTGGCGATCTCCAGACCCACATGAGTCTTTCTGCAGCTCTTACGAAAAACACGGTCACCAAAGAATACTCTGTCCCGTGGGAGATAACTAACGTCGATGTTGAACCGCTTACAGCATACTACGAATTGGCAAGGAGTCTTAATTCGCTGCTCTTCTCAGAAAGCCTTACCATAGTAAGTATTCCTGAGTTCAACAAGCTGATATTCTCTGGAAACGATTCTCAAGTTACGGCCCTTTATGAGTATCTCGATCTCTACAGGTTGTATTTGACCTCAGAAGATCTTGATTCGAGCAGGACAAGGGTGACATTGACTCTCCCCGACAATTTCTTCTTGATTGAGGACGTTCTAAAACTTGCCAGGGCTTCAGGGTCGGGGCTTCCTGATGACGGGACCCTCGTGGGAGCGATCTTCGGGATTCTTCAAAGCTATGCAGTTTATGAGGAGCTTTCCGTTGACAGAACCTTTGAGCCTATCGGAAAAGTCACATTCGAGTTGCCAAATTATCTAGTTCCTGTTCTGGAGAGAATCGCAGACTCTTTCTCCGCAATTTCTGAAGACGTTTCATACCTCATGGTGAACTATCACCATACAATAGAAGAGTCGATAGTAGCTCAGGTCGAACGAATTACAGGTTCAATAATCGAGCCCTTAGGCGAGAGAAAGGGTTACATCGTGAAGGGTGCTAAGAGCTCTATAGAGACTGCCGAATACCTGCTGTCGTTATTTACCGGGATTACATTTGATGACTATGATAGCACTTACCTGGAACTGAAGACCAACGATTCATATGAAGAAGTATCCAGTTTTCTTGGTACGTTCTTTGCTGCCCAAGGTCTCGTTGAGAGTGAGTACACAATTCAGCAGATTGCGGACAGACTGGTCTTCATGTATGGTCCTTCAGGAATCATGGGGAGGGCCATCAACGAACTTGAACAACATGAAAGACAGATATACAGGGTGACAAGGGAATCGATTCTCGAGATCTCTCCCGAAATCTACTCTTCCGGTCTGGGGGATCTGCTCGAAACGATTCTCGTAGAAAATGAGACGGCTGATTTCATCGCTTCTGCGGGCCTTCTGGTAATCAGAGCGTATCCGGAAAGGCTTTCTGAGATAGAAGGGATCATTGAAGAGAGAATTCCCAGAATCACTGAGATGGTTGAAAGCAAGATGGCAAGTCAGGAGACTCGCCTCTCCCTCCAGATAAGGGCTATTCCCGGCTGGGATATCGAGAAGTTCAGAGCCTACCTCAGAGACTTTCTTGGACTTAGACTCTTCTCTGATATCACTCTCACAACTTCAGGGAATGGATACATAGTTATTGCAACAGAATCTGTTCTTGAAGCGGTTTCCGCTGAAGCGGAAAAACTGAGAGAATTTGAGAACCCATCGTACAGACTGGAGACATCTATCCCCTCTCTTTCCCAGTTTGAAGTCCTATTGCAAAGACTGGGTATTGCTGCGACCATAGTTCCAGTCGAGAACCAGTTCATGATTATTGGCTCCAGGGAGAACGTTGAGGAAGCATCAAGGCTTGTAAGACAGCTGAGTAGCGGGCTTCCTGTACAGGGGGACGTTTCTGAGGCTAAATTAGAATACAAGTATGAATTCATAAATCTGCCCTATTCCGAGATTCAAGGGATCAGCGAGCTTCTGAATAAACTCAGTTTGTCAGTAGAGTTTGTAAACACACCAACCGGCGTGGCTGTTGTGGCAACTGAGGACCGCCTTGAAGATGCAATGGCAGTTATTAGTTCGATTTTGTCGAGAATTGAGACGATTGAGACCGGTCCAAAAAGCTATAGCTTAATAGATGTTGAGTTGTCCTTGGTCGGTAGCCTGGAAGAGATTCTAACCCTTCTTGGTTACGAAATTGATCTTGTGGAAACACCAGTTGGGATAATCGGAATCGGTGTTGAAACACAACTAGCTAAAGCGAAGAAGATTGTCGATGAGATTCTAAAGAAAGAACCAACTTCACTTCTTCAAGAAGTAGATGCCGATAGTTCGTACCTGATAATCTCTTCTAAACCTGAGATTGCAATAGAATCTCTAAACTCAGTGATAAATGTCTTCGGTTTCGATCTCGTTATCACAGAGATCTACGACAAGATCGTTGTTGTTGGAAACAGCTTCGACCTTCAGTTTTTCAGAGGGTTGTACGGAGAGATTCTCACCTCAGAGAGTGCGGAGGGGGCTTTTGCAAGCAAAGAGATTTTTGGGGTGCCCGGTTGGGACTCTGAACGACTATTGTCGTATCTGGGAGTAGTCCTGGGAGTTGACAAGACTGCCAGCATTTCTCTCGTTCAGACCGCCAAGGGATACATCATCAACTGTCCCGAGTCAATCTTGGAAAGTGTTGAAAGGGAACTCGATAGGCTCAGGAAAATAGAAAGCCCCTTCTATTCTATAGAGCGAAGGATGCCCTCATTAAACGAACTGAATTCTCTTCTAGTGAGACTCGGAGTAATAGTCGATATTCTGAAGGTTGATGATTACTTCGTTATCATCGGTACTGAACCCAATGTTAAACAAACTATAGAGATAGTTGCCAAGCTTCTGGAGATAATCGGTGACGAGCCCGAAGTCGGTGAAACGGTATTTGAACTCTCTCAAATATCGGGCGAGGATTCTGCAGCATTTAGAGGAATATTCTCGAGCATCGGTATAGAAGTGGAGCTTCTCGACTCCCCGTCTGGTGTCTTGATTATCGGTGAACGCAAAGAAGTCGCAAAAGCAATGGAGACTTCAGAATCAATCCTTGAGAAGCGGCCGTCGACTATTGTGACGGAATCGGTGTTCGAGTTTGTTTCCGTTTCTTCTGACGAGATTGGCGATTACTCTTTGGTTTTGGAGAAAATGGGAATCAACGCTGAACTATTATCTTCCCCCTCAGGGGCCCTCTTGATTGGTTCGTCGGAAGAGGTTTCAAGGGCCAAAACTGTAGTGCAAACGATTGTTGATCAGAAGAAGGAGATAGGTCCCTCTGAAGATAGAAGGAACGTATCGACCTTCGTTAAGAAGGTGGCTGGTTGGAGCAACGAAATGCTTTCCAGCTACTTAAGAGACTATCTAGGCGAAGACCTCTATTCTCGAGTCTCGATTGCTCCTTCGGTGAGTGGATACATAATCGTTGGCCCGGCTGAACTTCTAAAGACGATAGAGGAAGAGATCGCCAGACTTGAAGAGATTCAGGACCCGCACTTCATGGTACAGCGAGCTTTACCTCCTCTTGACCAGCTGGAGCTTTTAATAGATGCTCTCGGAATAAAGGTCGGAATCATTCCTGTTGAAGACAAGTACTTAATAGTTGGAAACCGTGACAGTGTTGACAGAACCGGAAAGCTCATCGATCAGCTTATAGATGCGATCTATCCGGAAGGTGAACCCGAGGAGCAGGCGCTAGAGTCAAAAACGTTCATTTTCTTGCCTGTAAGACCTGAAGATATTGCTCCTCTGGAGATAGTAATGGAAAAGCTTGGGGTCGTATCGGAGTTCATCCAGATCTCTACAGGAGTAGTTGCTGTGGGTTCTGGGGAAGAGCTTCTAAAGGCACTTGACATAGTTGAGTCGGTAATGGCTCACTCCGAAAGTGTTTCAGCAGAGCTCAGTTTGAGATTCAGATTTGTAGATGTTAGATCGGATTCGATAGCACAACTTCTCCCAATCATCGAACGGCTGAGTATTGATGTCGAACTGCTCAACACCCCTACAGGTGTTGTCGCCATTGGAGCAGAGTCTGAGCTTGAACGTGCGGAGGAGTTGATCGAGGCGATCAACTCAAGAGAATCGCAAGATGTTCCACTTCAGGATAAGTATGAGAGTTTCCTTCTTCTTCCGTTATCGTCGGGAATTACCGTTCAGTCACTAGAACCTGCCCTTGAACTTCTTAACTACAGAGTATTTGCAGTCGCGGTGGCTGACAAGATTGTCGCGATAGGTGAAGAAGAGGATCTCTTAAAGTTCAGATCTCTATATAAACAGCTTCAGGCTCAGGAAATTGAAAGGGAAGAAAGAGTGTCTCTTGACATCAAGGCCATACCGGGTTGGGATCTTGCGAGGGTAAGCGAATACCTTAGACTATTCCTTGGAGTCGACGACTTTGAGAGAATCTCAATTGTGACATCCTCCAGCGGGTTTGTTGCCCTAACTCCAAGTGTCCTGGCAGAAGTAGTCAAGGCAGAGATCTCGAGACTCAGAGAATTTGAGAATCCAACTTTCGCAGTGTTTGACAGGATACCTCCCGTCGACAATCTTGAAGGGCTTCTGGCTAGATTGGGGGTTATGGTTGATCTCGCAAAAATGGGTAGTTCCACCATTGTAATCGGTTCAGGTGAAGATGTACGACGCACAAGCCAGATAATGGAGCAGCTCTTGAAATCAGTCTCACAAGATGTGACTGTGCCTGAAGCTGTAGAATACAGAGTCGTTGATATTTCCGTGGAAGACATCGGCAGCTTCAATGCGATTCTTGAGAGACTTGCAATTGAAGTATCCTTAATCACATCCCCATCCGGAGTTATCGTAATCGGTTCTCAAGAGGCAGTTGAGAGAACGATCTTGGTAGTAGATGACATACTTAGTAGAAGAACTACAGCGCAGGTTTATGAACCCACGTACGCCTTCACAGGTATACAAAGCAGAGAGATAGATAGTTATCAGGCAATTCTTGATAAGCTTGGCGCTGAAGTAGAGCTTCTTCCTTCTGCCACCGGGGTTTTAATGATCGGTGACAGAGAAAAGGTCGAGACAGCAATCAAGACCGTCAACGCTATTCTCGAAAGAGAAGCCCTAGTTGCTGAAACTGAAGGAGAGAAGGGGCGAGTTTCAAACGTAGCTGCAGTTGTGCCGGGCTGGAACGATGCAAAATATGCCAGCTACTTCATGGACTTCCTTGGCGAGGACGATTTCTCTAGGATCTCAATCACTCCTTCGTCCAGTGGCTATATCGTTGTAGGTCCGCAAGAAGTTATCTCGAGATTGGTTTCAGAAGCCGATCGTCTGGCAGGGATCGAAGATCCGTTCTTTGTTATAGAAACCTCACTTCCTGCAATCGACCAGCTGGACACTCTTCTTGAACGGCTGGGACTTAAGGTGACGATACTACCGGTCGGAGACAAACACCTTGTCGTTGGCATGAAAGAAAGTGTTGAGAGGACAGTCGAATTGATCAAGATGCTGAGAAACGGTCTTGAGGCTCCACTGACCTCGAGAAAATACGACTACATAATAATGCCTGCAAGCGAAGGCACATTCGAGACGATCAGACAAGTACTTTCGGAACTGAAGATAGACGCTACTGCTTTGAGCTTTGGAAGCAACGTGATAATTGTCGGATACGGTGAAGACCTTGAAAATGCAGCGAGCGTCGTGAAATCGATAAATGAACGAACCGTCATACTTGAGACCGACAAGGAACTCAAGTACGCTTTCACTGATATTCCAAACGACAGGATCGGCGAGTTCACTGCCATACTTGGGAGTCTCGGACTAGATGTTGAGCTTCTCTCATCTCCTTCCGGCGTTATTCTGGTTGGAACCGAAGAGGAGTCGACAAAGGCGATAGAAGTTATCCATTCGGTGCTTTCAAGGGCGGAAGAAGATGAGGCGGTCGAATCTAGATTCTTCAACAACCCTGCCGGCTGGGAAGATGGCAAGCTAGTTTCATACTTGAGGGGTTATTTGGGAGAAAAGGAGTGGGCAAAGGTAAGCGTAACACCGGTCCAGTCAGGTTATCTCATTGTGGGCCCCACGGCAATTCTTGACCGAATAAACACCGAAACAACCAGGCTTTCAGGTCTTGAGAGACCTCACTACGAGATAGTTGAGTCCGTTCCTTCAATTCAGAATCTGCAGAGTATGCTGGAGAAGATGGGACTTGCAGTTACAGTTGTTACCGTTGATGGAAGGTCGATGGTGATAGGTCCGGAAAGCGATGTTCGTTCTACCGTAAGAGTCTTCGGCGAACTTGCTGAAGGCATAGTGCTTCCCAAGGGCGATGAACCTGACATCTTTGCGTTTGTGGAAATCCCAACTGAGGAGACCGACAGTTTCAGAGCGATCTTCTCTAGGCTGGGTATTCGTATTGATCTTCTGAATACGCCAACCGGAGTAATAGCGGTCGGCCAAAAGGAAAATGTCAAGAAGGCCGAAGAGACTATTAGCTCGATACTCTCGCGAAGAGAGGTTCAGGTTGTTGACGGCGAACAGAGTTATCTGGTTGTCGAGGTTCGTGACGGATTTGATCTTGCGGCCGCCCAATCAGTCAAATCGGCGTTCAACATAAACGTCTATCCTCTTTCTGTAGCCGGGAGACTTGTAGTGATCGGGGCAGAGAAGGAGATTGAAAGATTCGTACAGATAAGGAACGATATTATCAGCGAACACAAAGTCACAGTTATAGTTCCTCGTGAAGTTACCATCGAAGAACTCGATGGGATAATTAACACACTTGGCCTGGAAATCTCCGTTCTCGAGATTCGGGGCAGCTTCGTCGTTTATGGAAAGGAAGGAGAGATTGAACAGGTAAGGGACATTCTTAACCGCCTAACTTCCGATAAACCGTCCGAGAAGTCTCAAGAAATGCGCATCTTCAATGGGATAGGCCATAGTACTGATTTCCTGAATCAGCTTCTGTCAAGTATGAACTCCTCTCTAATCGTTTTCGGAGAGGGAGACAGAATAGTGGTCGTTGGAAACGAAGAGGATATTGTTGTCTTTGAGAGTCTTCTCAAGGAGATGGGGTCGGCGCCGACGGCGGAGAGCCTTACGGCACAGTTCTTCCCGAAACTCGAAGGCTGGAGTGGCGAGACTCTCTCTGATTTCTTCATGGCGATGAGCTTTGCCGTGAAGGTATTCCACGAGAGTAGTCAAGGCTACCTTCTAATAGGTCCCGAAGATCAGCTTGCGGAAATACCGGCTTTGATGGACGGTCTCGAGTTGAAGACGAAGAAGCTGACCACCCTGTACACTATTCCATCCGGGATGACGTTTGAGGAGTTACGGGAGATACTAGTTTCCGCCGGTTTCAACCTCTCCTATACAAAGCTGGGGCAAAGCATGTCCGTATCGGGTCTCGAAGAGGATGTTAATATGGCTGTTGCTCTACTTGATGAAGTTATTCGAAGCGGGCTAGGAAAAGGAGTCTCTTATAGACTTGCGAAACTTCCTGCCGAACTGACTCTCGAAAAGTTTGAGAGGATTCTGAGCGACATGGCCCTCAGTATTTCAGCTGTTCAAGTTGACGGGGAAGTGATGTTAATTGGCCCTGATAGTGACTTAAGAACGGCCAAAGAGATAGTTGAATACCTAACTCCAGAGGATCCTGCGGTCGATGAGAAGAGAGTGTACTCAATAGTCCCGTTGGGTGATGGGCTTTCGCTAGCCGAAATGGCGGCCCTTGTTGAGAGTCTATCGCTCAATGTCCAGATTCTTCCAGTCGGTAGAGACGTGGTTTCGATTGGTACCCAGAGTAATGTTGACCGCTTCAGAGAATTGGTGAGTTCGGTCTCTGCAACATTGGGAATAGGGAAATTTGAGAGCCCCGAATACGAAATCGTTGAGCTAGTAGAAGAGATTTCTTTGGGGCAGTTCAGAGAGCTTCTTTCCTCTCTCAATATACCTGTAAAGATCGTAGAAGTAGCGGATTACATTGTGTTCATTGGTTCAGGAGAAAACAACGCAAGAGCAGTTGAGCTCTTCTCAAAGTTTGAAAAAGAGGATCAAGAACCCGAAACTGACGAGATCGAATTCGCTACGATCTCATTGCCGGAGGGTTTCGATCTCAGTTCACTGGAGGCTGTGTTAGATAAGCTAAGGTTCAGTGTGGATCTGGATTCAGTAGGCAACGTTCTGCTTCTTATCGGAACCAGAGAATCGATAGAGAACGCTCTGGCACTTGTGGAAAGGCTCGTTCAGGTGTCTACCGGCGATTCGGGAGAGAAGAGTGAATTTGAAATTCTTGATCTTGAAGACGAAGTCTCATCGAACTTGCTTAATCAGCTCTTCAGGTTGATCGGCGTCAAAGTGGAGATTCTCGAAAGCGATACTGCGCTTGTGTTTGTCGGAACTAGAACGGATCTGGAGATGGCCGTCGATGTCTACAACTCACTTGGAAAAACTGTCGAGGCAGACGAAGGTCCGCTGTCTTACACAATTACTATCCTTCCAAGGAATCTGACGCCCGGGCAGCTTGAGATTGCCTTCGAGTCGATTCAGATACCGGTTGGTATTATTGAAGCAGGTGATTATGCGATAATCGTCGGAACCAAGCCCTCCCTTGCGAGAGCTCAAGAGTTGATTTCCTCTCTACGGATAGGGATAGATTCGAGCGGAACTTCTGCCGATGGATCTATCTCTTATAAGACTTTTGTACAGCCGGATGGAACTCAAATCGACCAATTTGAGACGATTGCGGGATTGATGGAACTGAAGCTCAAATTTGAATCGGTCGGAGACAGGGTCTTCATGATAGGTACTGGTGAGGATATTGCTGAATTTGAGGAGATTCTAGGCGGTCTTACAAGCGAGAAAGCAGGGATTGTAAATGAATCAAGGTTCGCAAAGAGACTCTCCGGAATCGATGCAGAAACTCTTAATGCGTATCTTGAGGCAAAAGCGATTTCTCTTTCTGGAGTCTTCGATGTGAGCGGTGGTTATTTGCTAATTGGAACCCGCGAATCAGTCGACGAAGCACAGGCCGTGATAGACTACCTGGTTAACAACCAGCAGGTCCACTTCGCTTATATTGATTTACCTGCCAGTATGACTCCTGAGATTCTTCAAGCTATGGTTAGCGATCTTCTTCTGGAGGTATCCGTAGTTCAAATCACACCATCTAGGTACATGATAGTCGGTAACTTTGATGATGTAACAGCACTGAAAGAGGTACTTATCGAAGCAGTAACGATAGAGGCTAAATTCCTGTCCTATTCCCTTATCACAGTGGGGCAGGCCTTCTTAGAGGATTTAGCGAGCGTCTATTCCGCTCAGGGGAGCCAAAGATCAGGAATGGATAGCCTTGAGGAGGCTCTTGAGAACATTGGTGTATCTGTCTTCATCGGTAGGTTCGATACTCGCCTCCTCTTGGTAGGAGAGAGTGACCACGTTGACTTCGCGAGAGAGCTTATTTCAGAGCTGAATCAGAATGCGGGCAGCGAGGAAGCATCAGAGCAAATTAACATCGAAGACCTTCCTCCTGTTAGCGGCTGGAGCACAGAACAAGTCAGACAGTTTCTGGAAGCCGCGGAAATTCAGCTGAAATCAATCATTGAATACTCAGGAAGACTCATTGGAATTGGGACTCAGGTCGGGCTTGAGAACGCTAGGGCAGCACTGAACATACTCGCTGTTGATTCTAAAAGAGAGTCGGTGAGGATCGAGAAGAACCTCGTCACACAGGCCCAGTTAGCGGAACTGATCTTCAAACTGGGTCTCGAAATCGAATTTGTCGACCTAGATCGGCAGTGGTTGCTTATAGGTGATCCTGAGTCTCTAATGGTAATTACCAGGACAGTCGAGGAGGCAGCTGCCGATAGGGAGATTTCGAGATACATAACCGATCTCACGGTGAATCCTGAGGAACTGGCCTCTCTCTTAAGAGAATCGATCGAGGGTATCACGGTTCAGACATTCACCGAACTTCAGATGCTGCTGATAAAATCGAAGAGTTCAGCTCTCCTTGATATGGCCGAAAGGATGATCAAAGAGGTCCAGGAGTCGAGAAAGGCAGTAGATCCGCTGGAAAGGGGAGTAGTGGTTGAGGGAAAGCTTGTCCAGATAAATGTCGCCAATCAGGATCTGGAAGAGTTGTTGAGACTAGTGGCCGGCAAGCTTCAAATCTCGCTCCTTTTCATTGACGACATAAATGAGAGGATCACCATGTCTGTCAAGGATCTCACATGGGAAGCTCTTACCAAAGTAATAAATGCCACGAAGCCGGTTGAGATAAGCAGAATCGATGATATCTATGCGGTGACAAAGAAGGAACAGAAGGCCGGTGAAGAACCGACCGATGTTGAACTAGTCTATCGTGTTTACCACAATGTTGAAGAAGTAACAAGGCTTATCGAGTTCTATGGAGGTGAAGTTCTCTCAGATCCGGTGAACGGATATATAGTAGTCAGAGGCCTGGCCAAATCAAGAGTTGATAATATCTTTGACGAAATTGGATCCGATCTCTCGCGTCCTAAAAAGCAGGTACGAATCGAAACAAGGCTCGTGGATAAATCGCTTGTTGATGATATTCAGAGGGAGTTCAAGACGGCAATAGGGATTAACACTCCTGAGATTCTCATTGAAAGCGGTTCGATAGATCTCGACTTCAAAATCATCGACTATCTTGATTTTACGAAACTGATTGATGATATCGTAAATACGGCAGTCGTGAAGATCGGGGCAGACCTGAGCAATAGGGACACTGATTCCGACCTTATCTCCAGTCCTTCGATAGTCTCAATGAGTGGTCAGGAAGCGAAGATTCATATCGGGGACACCATTCCCTACCTGGTTCGAACAATCGAGTACGTAGATGGTAATCCCGTAGAAATCGAGACTATCGAGTATCTGAACACAGGAGTCGAATTAAGAATTACTCCAACTGTCAATGATGACGGCAAGATACTTCTCGATCTCTTTATAAAAGTCAGCGAGCCCGAGAAGTATCAGGACGGAACACGAACGCTATATGGTGAGAAGACGAGAGAAGCAAACAGCAGACTGATTATTTCGAACGGCAATACATTGACGATCGGTGGACTTGTTGCAAACAAGGATACTGTAACCGTTAATAAGATGCCTTTCTTGAGCGATTTGCCGTTTATCGGTAAGTTGTTTACTACCGAAAACAGAACGTCTGATAAGAGAGAACTGGTTATCTTTATCACAGCGGAGGTGGTAGAGCCGTGAAAAGGAGCCCCGTTGTCAGCGGCAAGTTCTACGCAGATGACGGTGAGGACCTCAAGAGCCAGATCAAGAATTGCTTCTTTCATCCGATAGGGCCAGGGAGTCTCCCTAAGAATCCTGGAAGATCTGAAAGCTCAGTTGGTTTGGTAGTGCCGCATGCGGGGTACATGGCAAGCGGTCCAGTTGCTGCCTGGAGCTATTGGAAGTCGTATTCTCTAATTACCCCTTCAACGGTGATAATTATCGGTCCCAATCATACCGGCCTTGGGACCAGACTATCTCTATGGAATGAAGATTCTTGGGGCACACCTCTGGGTGAAGTAGAGATAGATAAAGAGCTTGGGAAGTCAATTATGACTATGTCTAGCGGACTTGTGGTATCTGATACGGCCGCCCACCTGTACGAACACTCTATAGAAGTCCAGCTACCGTTCCTGCAGTTTATATACAGTGACTTCAAAATCGTGCCGATAATTATGAGTGATCAAAGACTGGAAGTGGCATTAATGGTTTCCGGGCTGCTAAGGAAGATCCTGAGTGAGAAGAGTAACCTACTGATAATCGCTTCCTCGGATCTGAATCACTACGAGTCTCACGAAACAACTATCGAGAAAGACAGGAGACTAGTGAATCTTGTCAAGGAGAGGAAGTACGCAGAGGCATACGATATATCCAGAAGCGAGCGAATCACTGCCTGTGGTCTAGGACCTATGGTGGCTGTTAGAGAAACCTTTGAATCGATGGATATACTATGCAACACGACGAGCGGCGAAGTCATCGGAGACAGGTACAGAACTGTCGGTTATCTTGCTGCCTTGCTTAAGTGAGTTCCAAAATCAAAGAGCTCCATATTTGTTTGGCCTTCGGTACGTCATAAAAACACATGCTATAATCTCGATAAACTGGAGGTGTCGTGTGAAAGCGATAGTTGTGTTCCTGATGGTAATCGTATTGGGTTCCTTGGGTTTTTCTTCGTTGATTATAGATGGTATTCACTACTCTGGTATAGAGTCGGAAAGTGATATGCTGATCTATGACGGAATAAACGCAGCATATGTCATTAGCCGAATAGGGAAGAACTCATTTGAAATTGGAGGAAACTTCTCCTTCATTTCTCCCTCTTCCTCGGAGCTATTCTATAAGAGCGGCCATTTTAACTCGATCCTAAAAGCCTTTGCTGGCCATGCATACGATCTTACAGAGGAATCGGCCGCCGGGCTAAGAGTTGTCTCTCGGGTTGGCCTTATGACTGCAAACTTTGAAAAATTCGGAATCTTCTTCTCGATTACTCCCGTCGTTTACGTTAGAGTTGGCTTTCTTTCCTTCGGAGTTTTGGCGGGCCTTGAGTTAGAGCAGTTCTTCGGAATGAAAACACTTCCAGTTGTTCATGCAGGCGGTGAGATTACTTACCGTTTCTAGCGGAGGTTGTCGATATGAGAGAGTTGGCCGTTGTTAAGGAGCTGGAAGGAGATACGGTGCTCCTGGAAAAGGCGCGAACCGAAGCCTGTTCTACGTGCGGTTCTAAGAATAACTGCGTTGTTTCTTTGGGCGATAAGAAAGTTACCTTAAAGGCCTTAAGGAATGGTGTAGAAGTCGATCCAGGGGATACTGTGGAAATAGAGACAGGGAAGCTAAACGCAACTAGGGTCTCGATGATTGTTTATGGAATACCCTTAGCCGTTTTCCTGGTTACTTTGATTGTGACGAACATCATTCTCAATTCTGAAGGATTGGCCCTAGGGGCAGCTTTTGCTTCAATTGTGGTTGTGTACGCGCTGATTGCAGTTTACGACAGAAGAAACAGGGAGAAGCTTATGCCAAAGATAATTAGAAGGGTGGAGTTACCGGATGGATTCCTTGTTCGATGAAGATGCGCTGCGACTTCTGGAGTTTGATTGCGTTCTGGAAGATATTTCTAAGAAGGCGATATCAAGGTACGGTAGAGAGAGAATCAAATCTCTAAGGCCATTGGTAGATGACACAGACTTACTCTACAGAAGAGCGAGCGAGTTCAGTATTATTCTTCAAAATGAGGGGGAGCCACCTTTTTCAGTCTTTCACGATCTAAGTGATTATATCAACAGGGTGAAACGAGGTTTCAGCCTTGGCTGTGAAGAGCTTTACAGAAGTGCCGTTACCATGGAGAACATCTGTCGGCTCAAGGAATTCTTTGAACGAGTCTCTTCGGAGTTTACTGCTGTGGGCGAAGTTGTTGCTCTTCTTGGATGTGAACGTGGGTTTATAAACGAAGTCAAGAAGAAGATCTCGGAAGAAGGGCAGATAAAGGACAGTGCCTCTCCAGCCTTGAAGGAAATCAGAAACGAACTCAAGTCACTTACCAGAAACCTGAGAGGAAAGCTTGATTCTATAATGAACAGGTATAAAGACGGGCTCACAGACAGTCTAGTGCTGAGTAGAGAGGGTCGTTATGTCTTGCCGTTGTCTGCGAGCAAGAAGAATGAGTATCAGGGAGTGATTCATGGCTCTTCTGGAAGTGGGGCGACCGTCTATTTCGAGCCACAAGAGCTGATTGCTCTTAATGATTCGATGAGGATTCTGCAATCGAGAGAAGAAGAGGAGATAAGAAGGATACTTAGAGAACTGACGACTTACTTCTTCAATACCTTTGAAAGGCTTGAACCTTCACTGGAAGCGCTTGGAATCCTTGATGCTCTTTTCGCAACGTGCAGATATGCCAAGAAGAGGAATGGAGTTTTCATTGGGCCTTCGTCATCGGGTCGCTTCTTCCTGAAGGACGTCAGACATCCTATGATCGATGACGAGAAGGTAGTTCCAATAACATTTACGATGGAAGAGGGAATCAATGGAGTCTTCATTACCGGACCCAACACCGGCGGGAAAACAGTAGCGATGAAGACAATAGGTCTCTCTGTAATACTTATGCTCTGTGGTCTTCCCGTTCTTGCTGATCAGACATCAGAGATCCCGCTTTTCAAGAAGCTTTTTGCAGACATTGGAGATGAGCAATCGATAGAGCAGAGTCTAAGCACGTTCTCATCTCATGTATCCAGGATAATCCGAATTATTGAGAATGCCGACGGTGACTCTTTAGTTTTGCTTGATGAATTGGGGGCGGGAACTGATCCGGTAGAGGGATCGGCACTTTCGATTGCGATAGTTGAGAAACTTTTGGAAAAGTCGAAATTGATCCTCACAACACATCTGACACCAATTAAGCTCTTTGCTATGGAGCGTTCCGACATTCTTAATGCGAGCGTAGAATTTGATGTTGCCAGCCTTAGACCAACGTATAGGCTCTTGATGGGAATTCCCGGTTCCTCAAATGCGATAGAGGTTTCAAAGAGACTTGGACTCGCACCGGATATTATCGAAAGAGCTCGATCATATATTGATAGTGATGCAAGAAATCTCGAGGCAGTAATAGGGAAGCTTCATATAGAGAGGTCGACTCTAGAAGAGGAACGAAGAGAACTTCAGAGGACGAAAAAGAATCTTGAATCCAAGAGCAGCGAATTTGAAGACAAGCTTTCAATGATTAAGGAAAAGCGGTATGGAGAGATCAGCAGAGAGATCGCCGATCTTGAGGAAAGACTAGGATCTGTAATAAAGGAAATTGAACGGGCTATTAGCATGTCAAGATCTTCAAATGAAAGAGACAAGGTTACCGCGGTCAAGAGACTTAATGAGCTTAGAAGTGAATTAAAGCGTTTCGGAAGTTCTTCATGTGATGACGGCGATTTTGAGATACCCGAAATCGGCGATACCGTTACGCTTATAGATAGTGGAGCAGAAGGAATCGTCAGTGCAGTCGATGGAGATAGAGTTGTAATTGACTCAGGTAAGATTACGCTGAAGGTCCCGTTTTCAAAAGTGAAAATCATCGGAAGATTGAAGTCGGAATCAGATGCCTCTTCTCTCGAGTATGTCAGTGAGAGTATGACTCAGGAGATCGATATAAGGGGAAGTGTTACTGAAGACGTTCCTATTATCATTGACAATTTTCTCCAGACTCTCAAGATAAGTGGAACAAAGCAGGGTTGCATAATTCATGGAAAAGGCACTGGAAAACTGGCCGAAGGAGTATGGAGTTACTTGAGACGCTCAAAGAAAGTTAAGAGCTTCAGGATTGGTGCGCCTTCAGAAGGCGGTAGCGGAGTCACGGTTGTGGAGGTATAAGCAAGAATGAAAGCTGGAATCGACATAGTCAAGATCTCGCGAATGTCTGAAGCCGTGGCAAACAGGGTACTCGGAAGGCAAGAGAAAGATGTCTTTGATTCTCTTGGAAATGAACGGAGAAAGATGGAGTTTGCAGCTGGGCGTTTCGCCGCAAAGGAGGCCTTCGTCAAGGCATCCGGGCGTAGAGACCTTGAGTTCTCGAAAATCCAGTTTCTCGTTGATGAAAAGGGATGCCCGATTCCATCTGAGGAACTGAAGAAGCTGCTGGGTGGCGAAGATCTGACGGTAAGCATTTCTCATGAGCGGGAGTATGCGGTGGCAGTTGTAATACTCTTTGGGAGGGGCTAACGTGATTCCATTCGATGAGGCTAAGAAGAGAGTCGACGAACTGAGAAAAGAGATCGATTATCATGCTCACAGGTACTACGTTATGGATGATCCAGAGATTTCTGACTCTGAATACGACAGGCTGATTGATGAGTTAACCGAACTTGAAGAACGTTATCCAGAACTGAAGACACCTGATTCACCAACTGTTCGTGTTGGCCTGAAACCGATCAACTCCTTCAAGGAAGTGATTCATGAGCACAGGTTGTTTTCCCTGGACAATACTTACTCAGAGGCCGAGGTATTGCAGTTCGATAAGAGGGTGAGAGAATCACTTGGCATTGAAAGAGTTCAATACATGTGTGAGCTAAAGATCGATGGCCTGTCAATATCGCTTAAGTATCAAGACGGATTGCTTGTGAGAGGAGCAACAAGGGGGGATGGTTTTGTCGGCGAGGACGTCACCGAAAACATAAAGGCGATCAAATCAATACCTCTCAGACTCAGGAAGAGTCTTTCGATTGAACTGAGAGGAGAAGTATATCTCCCGAAAGACGTCTTCAATGACCTTAACAGAGCCCGAATAGAAGACGGTCTTCAGCCCTTTGCAAATCCTCGCAATGCGGCAGCTGGAACTCTCAGACAACTTGATCCCAGAGAAGTGTCAGGGAGGAGACTAAGTGCCTTCTTCTACCAGGTAGTGGAGCCAGAAAGGTTTCGGCTTGAAAAGCAGAGCCAGCAGCTGGAGCTGTTGAAGACTATTGGAATGAAAATTGAGCCGAATTTCAAGACTGTAGACGGCACGGAAGGCGTAATCGAATTCTGGAAGACGTGGTCTGGGCTGAAATCTACACTGAACTATGCTGTTGACGGGGTAGTTGTCAAGGTGGACGATCTACATTATCAGGAGGAACTGGGATACACTACGAAAGCGCCCAGGTGGGCCATAGCCTTCAAATTTCCGGCGGAACAAGCAACGACAAGACTTATAAGTCTTAACCTCAGTGTCGGTCGGCTAGGCACTATAACGCCTGTTGCTGAACTCGAACCCGTTCAACTGGCCGGAACAACCGTTAGACGGGCAAGCATGCACAATTTTGACTTTGTCAGGGAGAGGGACATCAGAATCTTTGATACAGTTGTTGTAGAGAAGGCTGGGGAGATTATTCCACAGATCGTTAAGAGTATTCCTGATAAGAGATCAGGTGTAGAGAAGCCAATAGAACCTCCTTCCGAGTGCCCAATTTGCAAAGGACCGGTAGGCAAAGAGAGAGAAGAGGACGTTGCTTTGAAGTGCCTTAATCCCTCTTGCCCTGCTAAGGTGGGTAGGAGAATACAGTTCTTCTGTTCCAGAGAGGCCATGGACATCGAAGGCTTTGGTGAAAAGCTAGTCGAGCGTATTGTTGAATCGGGCCTTGTGAAGAGCCCGTCCGATCTCTACAAACTTACAAAAGAAGATCTTTTGGCTCTTGGAGAAAGGATAGGGGAGAAGATGGCGGACAATCTCATCAAGGCAATTAATAAGAGCACGAATAACCCGCTATTCAAGGTTATAACTGGGCTTGGTATTCCAGGAGTAGGATCCAAACTTGCGAAGGATCTTGCAAACAGCTTCGGAAGTTTAAGAGCCCTCATGTCTGCAAGTGAAAAGGATCTGAAAGCAGTTTCGGGAATAGGCGATCAGTTGGCCTCAGACATAAGAAAGCATCTATCTGATCAATCCGTGAGAGAAGAGATCGAGGAATTGATGAGATTCGTCAATACACAAGATGAAAGTCGTGATGGTCCAAAGCCGCTGAAGGGTATGAAATTCGTGGTAACGGGAACTCTTCCCGGCTATTCTAGAAAGGAAATTCAGGAGAGGATTGTTGAACTGGGAGGAGAGGTTATGTCTTCGGTTTCGAAGAATACCGATTACGTTCTTGTCGGGAATAACCCGGGGTCGAAAGCGGAGAAGGCTCGTTCTCTCGGAACGCAGATAATCGATGAGAAGGAATTTGAGGAGATGGTAAGATCTTGATTCGTTACTTTGACAACAATGCTACTACTCAAATGGAGTCTGATCTTGCCGAACTGATGGCAAGTCTTTGTATTGAAGAGTACGCTAATCCGAATTCTATGCATACATTTGGTGTAAAGCAGTCAAGAATGCTGGAGGAGGCGCGTGCAAGGGTGGCCTCATGTCTCTCTTGCAATTCCAGCGAAATCTTCTTTACTTCTTGTGCGACCGAGACGATAAACTGGATCTTAAGGTCCACGGTCTTCTTCAGGGGGAAGAAGAAGAAGATAGTGACGACTTCAATCGAGCATAAGGCCGTTCTCAATACACTCAAAGATCTTAAGGCAATTCTCGATATCGACTATGTCGAAATTCCGCCCGAAAGCAACGGAATAGTTGAGGCCGAGAAGCTCCTGAGAGAAGTAGATGACGAGACCTTTCTCGTTTCTGTAATGGCTGTGAATAACGTTACAGGAGCGATCCAGCCTTTCGAGGAGATAGGCAGAGAGTTAGTTGGTCTAGATCTTCTCTATCATGTCGATGCTGTACAGACAATCGGGAAGATTCCCTTCACTCCGGAATCCTCGTTTTGCGATTACGCTTCGTTCTCTTCTCACAAATTTCACGGACCGAAAGGCGTTGGAATCGCCTTCGTCAAACGGGGATCTCCAATCAAACCTATGCTCACAGGAGGAAATCAGGAAAGAGGTTTGCGCTCCGGTACACAAAACGTGCCCGGTGTCTTAGTGACTTCGATAGCGATGCAAAGAGCTATAGATTGTATGGAGAAAGCATCCGGAATAACGAAAGACTTTCAGAATAGAATATCTAGAGCTGCTGTTGAGCTAGGAGGATATATCAATACTCCTGAGTGCTCCATCTGCAACACAGTAAATGCATCTTTCGGCGGAATAAGATCAGAAGTTTTGGTTAATGCTTTATCAGAAGAAGGCGTCTTTGTTGGTACCTCTTCGGCTTGTTCTTCAAGAAATGATGGAGGTCAGTATGTACTAGATGCGATGGGAATAAGTCCATCGATTGCCTCGGGATCAATAAGAATAAGTATGTCAAGATTCACAACAGAGGAAGATGTGGAGGTTTTGATAGAAAAACTGAAGAAAACGATTCCTCTTTTGAAATTCTAGCCACAAACGGTTATAATTGACTGTAGTTAGATTTAATTGCCTTTGAGGTGATATAGTTGCTCAGGAGCATGACCGGATATGCGAGGGTCGAAAAGGCTCTTCGCGGCGTAAACGCATTCGTGGAACTGAAAACAGTCAATTCGAAGTATTTGAATGTCGATATAAACATAGGAGATGCTTTCTCTGAGCTAGAAATGAGAGCAAGTAGGTTTATAAAGGAAAACCTCAAAAGAGGGACGGTTAGAGCAAAGATCGACATATCTCTTGAGGACAGCGATGATCTTCTCCAGCCTGACTATGGTATAGCCTCCTCGATTTTCAACTCTCTGAAAACGATTAAGGACCGTTTTGAACTAGCCGGTGAGGTTTCTGTCGATTCGATGGCCAGGTTCAAGGAGATTTTCAGGAGCAGACCTTCTGAAGACCTCGCAGACAAAATTTGGAGTGTTATTGAAGAACTGCTTATTGAAGCTTTGGATCAGCTCAACGCAGACAGAGAAAGGGAGGGGCAGAACCTTGCTCTAGCGATGAGCGAGTATCTTAATAGACTTGAAGCTATTGCTAATGAGCTTCTTACTAGTTCTGAGGACATGGTTCTGTACTATCGCGACTTCCTGAAGAAGAGAATCGAGACGATTTTTGAAGGTCAGTTTGACGAGAACAGATTGGAGCAGGAGGTAGCGCTTCTAGCTGAAAGGGCCGATATATCGGAGGAAATCGTAAGGTTGCACTCTCATCTGAAGTCGTTCAGGGGAGTTATGCGAACTGACAAAGAGAGTGGAGTGCAGATGGACTTCATTTGCCAGGAGATGCATCGAGAGCTTTCAACCATTGCATCGAAATCGAAGAAGCTTGCGATAACAAATCTTTCCATCGAAGGTAGAACACTGGTCAATAAGCTTAGAGAACAAGTTCAGAACATAGAGTAGGAGGTGTTTCACTTGTACGGACTCATTAATGTTGGGTTCGGAAACGTAATCATAGGTGACAGAGTTATCGCGATAGTCAATCCCGAATCCGCGCCGCTGAAAAGGCTCAAGGAAGTTGCAAAAGACGAAGGAAAGCTTATCGATGCCACTTATGGAAGAAAGACCAGGGCAATCGTCATCACCGATAGTAACCACATAATTCTTTCAGCTATTCAACCCGAGACGATCGCTTCCAGATTCATGCAGACTTTCAGCGATATTGAGAAGCTTCTGGAAGACATAAGGGTTTCTGGACAGAGCTTTGAAGAATGAAAGGCATAGTTTTTGTGATTAGCGGCCCTTCAGGGGCGGGAAAGACCTCAATACTGAAGGTAGTGCTTGAGGCCAACAGCGATCTTGATTTTTCGGTTTCTTATGCTACAAGAAAGAGACGCCCGACAGAAGTCGATGGGAAAGACTACATATTCGTGACGCAAGATGAATTCAGAAGACTTATAGAAGAAGAGGAGTTTCTGGAGTGGGCCAAGGTTCATGGGAATCACTATGGAACATCCAGAACACAAGTTAGAAAGAGTGTTGATTCGGGTAGAGATATTTTGCTGGATGTAGATATTCAGGGAGCGATGTCAGTAATGAGGGAGCTTACAGACGCAGTCTATATATTTGTGGCTCCACCCTCTTATGGTGAGCTGGTCAAGCGTCTCGAAGCGAGGGGAACCGAGAACACCGAATCGCTCAAGGTTAGGCTGGAAGATGCGAAGTGGGAACTAGAACAGGTAAAACACTTTCAGTATCTTGTTGTTAACGATAACTTAAACCACTCGGTAAATCAACTTGAGGCTATCATCACCGCAGCAAGGCTCCGTGTTGATAGAATCGTGAAAGAAAAGGGAGAAAGATTCCTGTTTGAGGAGAAAACTACATGATAATCAATTATGATTTGCTTTTGAAGAGAATAAGGCACAAGTATGCAATTCCTGTGGCTGCTGCTAAGAGAGCGGAAGACCTTGAGGACTTTGGCCGCCCAAAGCTTGATGCAGCAACGGTAAGGGCTGCAGGCGATAAGATCACCGTAGCGTTGAAGGAGCTAGAAGAAGGATACATCAGGATAAGAAATGAGGAAATGCTGATGATCCTTGTACCGAAAGTTAAGTAACCGGATCACTTCATGTTCGGGCAAACGCAGAAAATACTTTATTTGCCTTGTTGACAGGGATAAGGTCATTAGATATAATAAGTATCGTGCGTCGGGCCAACGTAGCTCAATCGGAAGAGCGGCTGATTTGTAATCAGCAGGTTGGGGGTTCAAGTCCCTTCGTTGGCTCCATAGGTTAACTATCGGTGGTAAGGTGCCCGAGTGGTCAAAGGGGGCGGACTGTAAATCCGCTGGCGGAATGCCTTCGGTGGTTCAAACCCACCCCTTACCACCATTAATTTTGCTACTGTTGAGGTGCAAGCAATGGCAAAGAAAACTAAGGGAAATAAGGTTCTTGTAACGTTGAAATGTTCTGAGTGCGGTACTAGAAACTATTACAGGTTCAAGAACCGCCAGAAGAAGTATAAGCTGGACACGAGCAAGTACTGTCCAAAGTGCAGAAAGCATACCGAGCACAAAGAATCGAAGTAAGGTTGAGTCGTTTCAACTGAGTCAGGAGGAATCCCATGGCCAAGGCAAAGTTTTGGAAGTTCCTTTCCGAAGTAAAGAGCGAAGTTAAGAAGGTGACATGGCCTAACAGGGAGCAGATGATTTCGTCTACAGGTGCCGTGCTCGTCATTCTGGTAGTGGCGGGAGCTTTTCTTGCTCTTCTAGATATTCTCTTTACTAATGTAATCGGGTCGCTTCTCAATTTCTTGACAGGCGCCGTTTAATGCTGTTCTACGTTGGTGATTGACTGTGCGAAAGAGATGGTTCATAATTCAGACTTACTCTGGTCTCGAAAACTCTATCAGAGAGGCAATTCAGATTAAGATAGAGTCTTTCGGTGTTTCGCACATGTTTGGCAAGATCCTTGTGCCGGAAGAGACGAAACTTGATAGAACCAATGTCGCTGCCGAGAAGTATATTGTCCCCGCCAACGCCAGGCTTCTTGTTAAGGACAATCAGGATGTAGCAAAAGGTGACCCTGTCGCTGAAGAAGTAGAAATAAAGGTGAAAAACGACGGTACGGTGGCGGAAGTAAAGAACTACCGAGTTATCTTTATTGAAACTGCCGATAGGCGATATACGAAGACTTACTACATTCCCGAAAGCGCAAAAATTGAGACCGGAATAAAAATGGGTGCGAGGATAAGGCAGGGAATGCCTCTTGCAAAGCAAGGTGAGTACTTCTGTGAGCTGGATGGAAAGATAGTATATACACAGAAGATGAAGCGCATCGTTGTTGAAAAAGAGAACGGCGAAGAAGATGTCTATCTTGTTCACCCCGATTGTTATGACGCCAAGGTAGCTAAGAAGGGTAATCTTGTGAAGCGCGGACAGTTGTTTGGAGATACAAGGAAGATCTTTTCCAAGACTGAGGGAAGGATCGAGATTTCCGATCTCCCTGGACGGAAAGAGATAAAGATCTTCAAAATCATCCGGACAAGATTGTATCCTGGATATGTATTCATTGAGATGATAATGAACGAAGAGACGTGGAATCTCGTCAAGAATACTCCGAACGTCGTGAACTTCGTTTCTGTAGGTGGACAGCCTGTGCAGCTTAAGGAAAAGGAAATAAAGGCTCTGCTCAGATTAGTCGGTATTGAAGAGTATGAAGAGCACTCAGGTGGTCCTGTCAAGATTGAAGTTGAGTTTGATATCGGAGAGGTCGTCAGAATTAATACAGGTCCGTTTGAGGACTTTGTTGGAAAAGTGACGGGTCTCGATCCTGAAAGACAGGAACTGAAAGTCGTTGTGAGCATTTTCGGAAGAGAAACACCGGTTATCCTCAGCTTATCTGAGGTTGAAAGAATCGTCTAGTCTACTAGAAAGAGTGGGAGGGCATAGCCCGTTAACCACAAGGAGGTAAGTAAATATGTCTAAGAAGGTCATTGCCCAAATCAAGCTTCAGCTTGAAGCGGGGAAGGCAACGCCAGCGCCTCCAGTTGGACCGGCTCTCGGTCAACATGGAGTGAATATTATGGGGTTCTGCAAGCAGTTCAATGCAGAGACTTCTGACAGAGCCGGTATGGTGTTACCGGTTGTTATTTCGGTATATGCCGACAGATCCTTCAGCTTCATCCTCAAGACTCCACCTGCTAGTTTCTTGCTGCTTAGGGCAGCCGGAATACAAAAGGGTTCAGGAGTGCCCAATAGAGACAAAGTTGGGAAGGTTACCAGAGCACAGCTTGAGGAGATTGCGAAGATCAAGATGCCTGATCTCAACGCCAGAACAGTAGATGCCGCTGCGAAAATTATCGCTGGAACAGCTCGCAATATGGGCATCGAAATCGTAGGTTGAGGAGGGGTTTAAATGCCGGTTAGATCAAAGAGATATATTCAGGCGAGGAAATCCGTTGACAGAAATAAGGTTTACTCTGTGGAGGATTCAATCGAGCTTTTGAAGAGTTTTCCGCCGACAAAGTTTGACGAAACGGTTGAGATGCACATAAAGCTCGGGATAGATCCAGCCAAATCAGATCAACAGGTCAGAGGTACTATCTCTCTTCCTAACGGAACTGGAAAGGATGTTAGGGTTCTAGTGTTTGCGAAGGGGGAGCAGGCAGAAGTTGCCAAGCAGGCTGGCGCGGATTTCGTTGGATCCGACGATTTGGTTCAGCAGATTCAGGGTGGCTGGACCGATTTCGATGTCGCGATAGCTACTCCAGACATGATGAGAGACATAGGTAGATTGGGGAAAGTCCTGGGACCCCGGGGTCTGATGCCGTCCCCGAAAGCAGGAACTGTGACAACAGACGTTGAAGATGCCGTGAAGGGTTTTAAGGCAGGCAGGATCGAAGTCAAGAACGACAAGACCGGTAATCTACATCTGCCCGTTGGAAAGAAGTCGTTTGACAAGGAGAAGCTTCGCGAAAACTTCGTTTCAGCTCTCGATCAAATAATGAAGATGAAGCCATCCGGTTCAAAAGGAAGGTTTGTTCAAAAGGTATTCCTCACTACAACCATGGGTGCAGGAATAAAGGTCTACTTTGTTAAAGAAACCGAGAAATAGCTTAAGATACCCAAGCATATATGTACTCACTGCCAAAGACAGTAGGTTATTAAGAGCGTAAGCCACCTACCGAGGTAAGTAGAAGTGAATGCCTTCTGCGGCCTCGATTTGGGGCCGCTTTTTTGAAAGGAGGTGCAAGAAGTGCTAACCAGAGAAAGAAAGGAAGAGATCGTTGAGAGCCTAACAGAAGCCTACAAAAAGTCTTCATTGATTCTGTTCGCCGACTACAAGGGTATGAAGGTTGACGGTATCACTGCTTTCAGGGACAAGCTCTACGAAAAGTACGACGATAGAGCTCAGTTCACAATAAAGAAGAATACATTGGTCAGGCTTGCTCTGAACAAGGCCGGGTTCGACGAGAGTGAATGGAAAGAGTCAATCATCGGAACTACGGCGGTACTGACTGTCGAGGACGAAGACCCGGTCTCGGCGCTAAAGATAATCACTGAGTTTAACAAGAATAACAAGACCCTTCCGTTGATAAAATCAGGGTATCTTGAAGGCAGATACTTTGCCGGCAGCCAGGCTTCTGAGTTGGCGAAGCTTCCGTCTAGAGATCAGTTGATCGCAATGGTCGTTGGAGGATTCGCCGCCCCGATAACCGGTCTTGTATATACTCTGAACGGAATATTGACAAAGTTCCTGTATGCTCTAAATGCAATTAAGGATAAAAAAGCTGAATGATTCAGGTGGAGGTGTGGTAAGATGACTAAGGAAGAACTTATAAGCGCAATAAAAGAAATGACAGTTTCAGAACTTTCGGAACTGGTGAAAGCACTTGAAGATGAATTTGGAGTCAGTGCAGCAGCACCTATGGCAGTTGCAGCAGGGCCTGTAGCGGGCGGAGCAGCGGTCGAGGAAGAAGAGGAGCAGTCTGAATTCAAGGTTGTTTTGAAGTCTTTTGGGGCTAAGAAAATCGATGTCATTAAAGTCGTTAGAACAATTACCGGACTCGGACTCAAGGAAGCAAAGGATCTTGTTGAAAAGGCCGGCAGTCCAGAGGGTGTTGTGAAGGAGAACCTTCCGAAAGCGGAGGCAGAAGAACTGAAGAAGCAGCTCGAAGAGGCTGGCGCCGAAGTCGAACTGAAGTAATTGGGCAATTGTCTGGTTACATATTGTCTGTATAATAAATACACCCACATCAGGGATGATGCTCTGATGTGGGTTTGGTGTGCTCAAACATACGAGAGGTGATCTGATGAGAAAGGCCAATTTTGGCAAACGAGAGCGGTGGGTCTTTGGAAGAGTGTATGAACCTCTTGAAATTCCGAATCTCATTGAGATCCAGACTCGTTCCTTTCAATGGTTCATCGATGAAGGTCTTCTGAGTGTTCTGAAGAAGTATTCTCCAATTAAATCGCAAATTCAGCGTTCGGATCTTAAGAAGGGCGAGAAAGGTTTCTCTCTGGATTTTGTTTCAACTAGAATCGGCGAGGCAAAGCATTCCATCCAGGAGTGCAAAGACAAGGGGCTAACTTATTCCGTTTCGCTTTATGTGACCGTAAGAATCACCGACCTCTATACAGGAGAGATCAAGGAGGAAGAGGCTTTCTTCGGATACTTGCCTTTCATGACTGATAACGCCTCTTTCATAATTAACGGAGCGGAGAGAGTAATAGTCAATCAGCTTGTAAGGTCGCCGGGTGTCTACTTTGTTGACGAACCCACAAAGGCAGTGTCTGGTTCTCTGCCGATTTATGTTGCCCATTTTCTGCCTGTAAAGGGAGCTTGGTTTGAGATACTTCTTAACCCTAACAAGCAGATAATGCAGGCGAGGATCGACCGAAGAAGGAAACTGAACTTCTTCGTCTTCTTGAAGGCATTGGGTTACGAGAATGATCTTGATCTACTGAGACTTTTCGAACATGAATATGACGGGTCGGATGAAGACGAATTGCTCGCAAGTGTCGGAAGCATGATTCTTGAAGATGTCAAGACTCCCGGAGGAGATTTGATAGCTCAGAAAGGAACACTTCTTACAGAGGATATTATTGCAAGGGCAATTGAAGCCGATGTGAAGACCATCAAGATGCCGCTTCCTATAGCTATGAAGACCTTCAGCGCTTTGCAGAAGACATACGGTGAAGGTATGACTGAGGACGACGCTTACATAGAGCTTTTCAGGAAGCTTAGGCCGGGCGAAATTCCGAGGATAAATGCTGCAAAGAGTTATATTACTAACCTTTATTTCAGTCCGGACCGCTTTGACTTCTCAAACGTTGGAAGGTACAAGGTCAACAGCAGACTTAAGAAAGTCTATCAAGACTATCTAAAGGAGATCGAAGGAAAGAAGGTTTCGAAAGACACCGACTATGCCGAAGAGTCGAGTGTTCTCACTGTTCTAGATGTTGTACTTGCTGCCAGGCACTTGACAGAGATAGAAAGCCGGCCCGAACTTCTCGATACCAAAGACCATTTGGGAAACAAGCGAGTAAGAACAGTGGGCGAGCTTATGGAAACTGAGTTTGAGAAGGCTTTTATGAAGATCCATAAGCTTCTCGAAGAGAAGCTTACGATATACACTTCCTTCGACAAGATTTCGGTGCAGAGCCTGGTTAACGTAAGAACTCTCATGACCACGCTGCATCAATTCTTTGCAACAAGTCAGCTTTCGCAGTTCATGGACCAGGTAAATCCTCTGGCTGAATTGACGAACAAGAGAAGATTGTCTGCAATCGGGCCGGGAGGTTTGAAGAGGGAACACGCGAGGTTTGAGGTGCGTGACGTCCATCACTCTCATTATGGGAGGATGTGTCCTATAGAGACGCCTGAAGGCGCAAATATTGGTCTTATGACCTCAATGGCAACTTTTGCGAAGATAGACAAGTATGGTTTCATTCTCACACCTTACAGGAAGGTGCAGAAGGGGTTCGTTACTGAAGATATCGTTTATCTCGCAGCAGATGAAGAGGAAAATTACAATATCGCTCACTCCACAGTTAAAATGGACGACAACGGGCGTATTGCCGATGAAAACGTAGAGATTCGTTACGCCGGTGAAGTGAGATATGTTATAAGGGAGGAAGTGGACTTCATGTCAGTCTCCCCCAAGCAGATTGTCTCAATCTCGACTTCTTTGATCCCGTTCCTCGAAAATGATGACGCAAACAGAGCACTGATGGGATCTAACATGCAGAGACAGGCGGTTCCTGTTGTCAAGTCTGAAGCTCCTATAGTCGGCACCGGTGTCGAAGGAGTAGCTGCAAGAGACTCCGGATATGTAGTTCTTGCGAAGCATCGGGGTAAAGTTGTTAACGTCGACGGAAGAAGAATCATTGTGCAAAGAATAGACGAAAAGGGGAAGCCGGAACTTGACGATAAAGGAAGAGCAATTGAAGATGTCTATACGTTGTATAAGTTTGTTCGAACCAATCAGGATACCGCGGTAAACCAGCGTCCAATTGTCTCGGTTGGTGAAGTCGTGGAGAAGGGCACTCCTATCGCCGACGGTCCATCGACCGAGATGGGAGAGCTTGCACTGGGTAAGAACGTTCTTGTAGCTTTTATGCCCTGGGAGGGGTACAACTTCGAAGACGCCATTCTCGTCAACCAGGAGCTTCTCGAAGACGACATTTTCACAACTATTCATGTTGAGATGTATGAAACAATCGCCAGGGATACTCAACTTGGTCCCGAAGAGATAACTGCTGATATTCCAAATGTCTCGAAAGAGTCTCTTAAGAATCTTGATGAGAGCGGTATAGTGAGAGTAGGAGCTTATGTCACGTCTCAGGATATTCTTGTTGGAAAGGTGACTCCAAAGGGCGAATCCGAGACCACCCCCGAAGAGAAGATTATCAGGTCGGTTTTTGGAGATAGGGGACGAGATGTCAAGGATTCATCGTTGAAACTCCCTCATGGTGTTGAAGGTAGAGTCATCGACGTCAAGGTTTTCGAGAAGGAAGAGGTTTCTGAACTCGGTTCGGGCATAAACAAGCTTGTTAAAGTCTTCGTTGGTATTAGAAAGCCGCTGGATGTAGGAGACAAGCTTGCGGGTAGACACGGCAACAAGGGTGTCGTTTCGAATATCATCCCAAAAGAGGATATGCCCTTCCTTCCTGACGGAACTCCTATACAGCTTGTTCTTTCACCTCTTGGCGTTCCGTCGAGGATGAATGTCGGGCAGGTGCTCGAGACACATCTCGGCTGGCTTGGGAAACTTACGAATCGTTACTTTGCGACACCAATCTTTGATGGGGCTACAGAAGAAGAGATCATGAATGAGCTTTACGAGGCTAGAAAAGAGTTTGGACTTGAAGCCGGTGACAGCGAAGAGCTGAAGACAGGTAAAGTTACCCTAAGAGACGGTAGGACTGGCGTGCCTTTTGACTACCCGATAGTGGTAGGAATAATGTACATGCTCAAGCTAGTTCATATAGCGAAGGACAAGATTCACGCAAGATCTACAGGTCCCTATTCACTCATACATCAGCAGCCTCTAGGTGGAAAGGCTCACTTTGGAGGTCAGAGATTTGGTGAGATGGAAGTCTGGGCGCTTGAGGCATATGGAGCGGCCCACACTCTGAACGAAATGCTCACAATTAAATCTGACGACATCAAAGGAAGAAATGATGTCTATAAGGCAATACTCAAGGGAGTTAACATCCCCGAGCCAGGAATACCTGAGAGTTTCAAGGTTCTTATAAAGGAACTTCAGGGGCTTTCTCTCGACGTCAAAGTTTTTGACCAGAACAATGTCGAGCTGGATGTGGATAAATTATGAGGATCAATAGAAGGGAGCTACCCCTCAAGGAGGGAAGCAGATGCCAGTAAGCGCGTATAAGAGAAAAGTCAATAAGCTGGAAATTGATATCGCGTCGCCGGACAGAATCAAGGGCTGGTCAAGCGGGGAAGTCAAGAAGCCCGAGACGATTAACTATCGCACATTCAAACCGGAGAGAGACGGACTCTTCTGTGAGAAGATCTTTGGTCCGACAAAAGACTACGAATGTACATGCGGAAAGTACAAGGGTAAAAAGTACGAGGGCACAGTATGTGAACGTTGTGGTGTGAGAGTCGAATCTAAAGAGGCTCGCAGGAGAAGAATGGGTCACATTGAGCTCGCCGCTCCTGTTACTCATGTTTGGTACTTGAAGAGTGCGCCTAGTGTTCTTTCTTCACTTTTGAACATTCCTGCGAAGGATCTCGAGAACATCATCTATTACGGATCTAAGAGGGTTATAGAGAGACTTTATGTCGTGACAGACCCTAAGGAGACGGACTTCTTCCCTGGAATGACGATGTACCAGACCGAATACGAAATATACACGAAGAAACTCAGCTTCGAAGTAGAGCAAGGTTACAAGGTAAAAAACCCTCACGGACCGGTTACAACGGACATTGACGGTAAAGTCACTATCGAGAGGATCGACAGCAGTACCGAGAGAGAACTGAACTGGATAATCGTCAAGGATGAGACGGGAATTGAGAAAAAATACCCGGTTTTCGAAGGTGCTCTCATTTATGTTCAGAATGAGGATGAAGTTCATAAGGGAGATACCCTTGCCGACAGATTCCTTTTTGAAGATGAAGTTCTTTCGGCGACTGAGTATAAGATCTTCGACGAGTATTATCCCGGCAAGTTCGAAGTTGAAACAGATACCGAGAGCGATAGACCTATAGTCATAATCACCGAGATCGACCCTGCAGTCTCGGAGGAGACAGGAAGAACGATCGGTGAAGTCTTGATAGAGAACGAATATGAGGCATACAAAGAGCTTTACCCGGGCAAAGTAACCTGTGATTACGGTGCGGCAGCAATTAAGAAACTATTGCAGGGCATGGATCTCGAAGAGCTACAGGTAGCGATAGAACATGAATTGAAGACTATTCCCAAAAGCAGTGCCAGGGCTCTCAAGCTTCTCAGAAGACTCAAGTATGTCAAGGACTTCATAGCGTCTAGCAATAGGCCGGAATGGATGGTAATGGATGTTGTTCCGGTAATTCCTCCGGACCTGCGACCCATGATTCAGATTGAAGGCGGAAGGTTTGCCACGACGGATCTCAACGACCTATACAGGAGAGTCATTAATAGAAACAACAGGCTTGCAAAATTACTGCAGATCGGGGCTCCCGACATAATAATCAGAAACGAGAAGAGGATGCTTCAGGAGGCAGTTGACTCCCTAATCTACAACGGTAGAGTGGGAAAAGCAGTATCCGACAAATCGGGAAGGCCTTTGAAGTCTCTCACCGACCTGGTGAAGGGCAAGAAGGGGAGATTCCGAAGGAATCTGCTTGGAAAGCGGGTAGATTACTCCGGTCGAGCGGTTATCGTCGTTGGGCCGGACCTGAAGATTCATGAATGTGGAATCCCCAAGAGGGTTGCAATGGAGTTGTTCAAACCGTTCGTTCTATCAAAGCTGCTTCACGGAAGTGAATCGAGCAAGACGGCGAGAAAACTTAAGAAAACAATCATAGAAAAGGAAATGCCCGAAGCGTGGGAAGTTCTCGAAGATGTGATCAAGGGACACCCCGTTCTCCTCAATAGGGCACCGACGCTTCACAGGATATCCATACAGGCTTTCATACCCAAATTGGTCGAAGGAAACGCGATTCAGCTTCATCCGCTTGTCTGCGCACCATTCAACGCAGACTTTGACGGAGACCAGATGGCCGTTCACGTGCCTTTATCCGCAGCTGCGCAGGCAGAGGCGAAGTTCCTTATGCTGAGCAGATACAACGTGATTTCCCCCGCAAGCGGGAAACCCATTTCGATGCCAGGCAAGGACATAATCGTCGGTGTTTACTATCTCACGACCGTTGACCGCGATCATGAGAAGAAAGAGAAAGAGGTAATGGATTACTACTCAGCCCTCCTCAAAGATGAAAAGATTTCCGATGTTGAAGCGAGGAGGATGGTTAGGCAGAAGGCCCTTGAATGGGTTGACTGGAAGTTCTCTTCTCCGGGAGAAGCGCTTCTTGCTTATGACATGGAATATATATCACTTCACGATCCTATTCTTGTTCAGCTAGATCCCTCATCCGGGGAGCTCACGCTAACGACGGTAGGAAGGATAATCTTCAACACAATAGTCCCCGAGAAGCTTAGGGACTACATGAAGAAGTTCAACAAGAAAGCTATAAAAAAGTTGATCTATGACTGTTTCCACGAATATGGAATAGACAGAACCGCAGACCTTCTGGATGACATGATGTCTCTTGGATTCCATTACGCGACTGCTTCCGGGCTCACAATATCCATAAACGACATTGTTGTGTATCCGCAAAAGGACAAGGTTATAGAGGCCGCGCAGGAGAGGGTAGATCAGATCGAGAATCTGTACAAGTCGGGGTTCTTGACTGAAGACGGAAGAACTCAGGAGATAATCAGAATCTGGTCAGATACCACTCAGGAGATAATGGAGAAGACATACACAGAGTTCGAGAAGTATCCCTTCAATCCAATCTACATGATGGTTGACTCCGGAGCCAGAGGAAATATCGACCAGCTTAAGCAACTTGCAGGTATGCGAGGTCTGATGGCAGATCCATCGGGAAAGACGATCGAAGTACCGATAAAGCCAAACTTTAGAGATGGACTTACCGAACTCGAATTCTTCACATCTACTCATGGAGCCAGAAAGGGTTCTGCCGATACGGCACTAAGAACGTCGTTTGCAGGTTATCTCACCAGAAGACTTGTAGACGTTTCCCAGACTATAACCGTAACGACTCCGAACTGTGGAACTCACGAGGGCATTGAAGCTATAGAGCTCATGGCAGACGGAGTAACGATAGAGAAGCTCGAAGAATTTCTCTTTGGAAGAGTTCTTACGTCAGATATCATCAACCCGCTGACTGGAAGAGCTCTTAAGAATGGGAAGACGGGAAAGGAATACTTGCGCGATACAATGATTAGAGATGAAGATGCGGCTTTCCTTTCGAACTACAGGACCGAAGTCGAAGTTGCGCGAGAAGAAGTGCTTAGTATTCCGAAAGTGACCCGGTTGATCAACTATACAGAGCTGGCAGAAACCATCACAATAAACGATAAGGAATACAAAGCGGGAACCCATATCGGCAGCGATATTTTGCACCAGCTAAAGAACTCGGATATCGAAGAAGTGAAAGTTGTTATCTTCCCCTGCGTCGGTCAGGTATTTGCAGGTGATCCGATAAAGAACAGTAACAAGGAAATGCTTGTCAAGTATCAGGAGAAGATAGACGAGCTCACTGCCAAGAAGCTGCAGAAGAACGAGATCGACAAGGTCTTAGTCCGACCGACGATAAAGGTCAGGTCTGTTCTTACTTGTGAATCCGACAGTGGTGTTTGTGCTATGTGCTATGGAATGGATCTTTCAAACCATGAAATAGTGAATGTTGGAGAATCCGTAGGTGTAGTTGCTGCCCAGTCAATTGGAGAGCCGGGTACACAGCTCACCATGAGAACATTCCATACTGGCGGTATAGCGACTGGACAGGATATCACCAGAGGTCTTCCCAGGGCAGAGGAATTGTTCGAAGCTCGAAAGAAGCTGAAGGATCCCGAAGCCCTGTTCATTGAGAAGGGTGACGGAGGCTTCGTGAAGGATCTCGTCCCTGACGACAAGGGTAGGAGAAAGGTCTACATCGAAACGAAGACCGGAGGCATCAGCGAATACGATCTCTCCTCGAGCATAAAGCCAAAAATCGAGATTGGTGACAAAGTCCTAGAAGGAGAGACCATAACAACTGGAACGGTGAGGCCAAGGAAACTTATGGAAAAGCTAGGCCTCGTTCAGACGGCGCTTTACCTCCTGACTGAGATCAAGAGGGTTTATGCTGAACAGGGAGTCGAAATTCACGACAAGCACTTTGAACTTATCATCAGACAGATGCTTTCAAAGGTCGAGGTAACCGATCCGGGAGATACCGACTTTTTACCCGGGGATCTTCTCGACATAGTAGAAATTAGGAAGATTAACAAGTCTATAGAGGAAGCCAACAGTAGAGTTGACGAAAACAGGGAATACGTAATCGACAAGCGGTTGGCGAGGAGAGTCCTAGGCGAAGATGAAGATGGAAAGATAAATAAGATTGCAGCCGAGGCCGAGCCGATTACGGAAGAGCTCCTGAATCAGATATTGAAGGGCGGAATCAAGCAGATATTGATCTATGATGTGGATGAGGATCAGTATCAGAAGCTGGTCGATGACTTCAACCCCGATACGGTAATTCCCGAGAAGAAGATCCAGATAATGCCGAAAGATCCCATTAAGTTCAAGCGAAAGCTTCTAAGGATCACAAAGGCATCTCTTGAAAGTGAAGGGTGGCTGTCGGCCGCATCGTTCCAGCAAACGCCTCAAATTCTCACCGAGGCATCTGTTGCGGGTAAGTCAGACTTCCTTCAGGGGCTGAAAGAAAATGTAATTGTTGGTCAGCTTATACCTGCCGGAACGGGTCTTGACATGTATGCAAATCTGCAGGTGGAAGAAGCTTCAATCCCTTCTCGTTTACAGGAAGAGGAGTTGGCTTGAGTAGGTACTTCTAATAGAAGCGGAAAGCTTAAAATAGCTTTCCGCTTTTCTTTTGTGATGGTAACATTGTAGAGGGAAAATCAATACTTGGGGGCTGAGTTGTCTAAGCCGATTTTGGAAGTATCGGATCTTAAGAAAACTTATGAGACGAGCGGAACAAAAGCTTTAAATGGAGTGACGCTTTCCTTTTTCCCGGGCGAGTTAATCTCGCTTCTGGGAGAGAATGCTGCGGGAAAGACAACACTCATGAAGGCAATTGTTGGAATAGAAAAACCAGACAGTGGCTCAATGCTTCTCAAAAGAGAGCCTTACTCTCCGTCGAACCCTTCACAGGCTTTAAAAATGGGCATTGGGATGGTTCCGCAAAATCTGAGAGTAATCGACAGGCTTACTGTTCTTGAAAATCTTCTGATCGCACGTAAAGCGAATAGGTTGAAAAGAACGGCGAAAAGCTACAGAGAATACATTGAGACGTTGATAGGACGATATCAGTTACAGCTGCCCCTGGATAGAGAGGTTGGAACTCTTTCCTTGGCAGAGAGACAGAGAGTGGAAATCCTGAGGCTGCTTCAGAACTCGCCAGATATCTTAATATTCGACGAACCGACCGCTCTGATTTCCGAAAAAGAGAAGGCAGAGTTGTTCGAAACCTTCAACAAACTTAAGGGTGAAGGTAAGAGCGTTGTGTTCATTACTCATAAGCTGCGGGAAGCTTATTCTGTGTCCGACAGGATTTACCTGATTCGATCCGGGGTTATAGTAGGCAGTTTCAGGAAAGATGAGATCTCGGTCGAAGGACTGTACGATTTGATGGCCGGAGAAGAATCTCCCGGGTCTTCTGTCCGGAGTTCGTTGTCGGAAGACGTCGTTCTAAAAGTTGAGAAGATCTGTGTAGAGTCTTCTGTAGAAGGGTCAGATGCAGTCAGGGATGTGTCTTTCGAGGCTAGAAAGGGTGAGCTTATCGCTATAACGGGAGTGGCCGGCAATGGCCAGGAGGAGCTTCAAGAAGGACTATTCGGAGTTAGAAAGGTGATTTCTGGAAGAATCCTGCTCGGCGGAATTGACGTTACAAATCTACCGCCGCATAGACTCAGAAGACTCGGAGTGGCTTCGCTACCTTCAGACAGAGATAAGTTGGCGAGTTGTAGAGGTTCATCGATAAGGGACAATCTAGTTATTCAGAGAGTCCTCAGTGGAGGCTGGGTTGTTTCGGGCAGAGAAATGGATAACTATGCAAGGGAACTGCTTTCTAAGTATGGTGTTGTGTTTGGCAGTATCGGCGATCCGGTTTTCACTTTGTCTGGTGGAAACCTGCAAAAGTTGCTGCTAGCTAGAGAGATCAGCTCGGAGCCAAAGCTTCTTCTCCTGGGAGAGCCTTTTAGAGGGCTCGATGTCAAACATCTGGAGAAGCTGCGCAGCACTCTAGAGAGTATTAAAGAGAAGATGGCCATTGTGATATTCACTTCTGATCTCGACGAAGCTCTAATTGTGGCGGATAGAGTTGTTGTGATGTCAGAGGGAAGGATAGTCTTTTCCGGAGCGAACGGACCAGCACTCAGCAAGAGGGCAATAGGAGAGCATTTTGCTGGAACGTTGAGGGAAGATCAAAGATGACAAGCTTTCAAGATTTGAGAAGATCACTCCTTGTTATAGGTATTGCACTGATTGCCGGGCTATTACTCGTAGTTTTGATGAGTGAAGAGCCCATCAATTCGGCCCGATCATTCTTCCTTTCCGTCTTTTCAGACAGGTTTTACTTTGGCAATCTTATTTCAAATGCAATTCCACTTATCCTCACCGGGCTTGCAGCCTCAATAGCCTTCAGTTCGTCTTCCTTCAATCTTGGCATTGAAGGGCAGGTATATCTCGGGGCATTTGTCGGGACTGCGACAGGTATACTTCTATCGGGTAATTTGTCTGGTACTATAGGGATTACGGCAATGATTCTGGTGAGTTTCTTGTTTGGGGCTGGGGCGGCAAGTTTGTCAGCCGTCCTCAAAATCCGTATGGGTGTCAGTGAGCTAATCTCTTCTCTATTGCTCAGCAATGGGCTAATTCTTGTCGTAGACTATTTCGTTGAGGGACCTTTCAACGACAGACAGTCGGGACTTGCGGCATCCTTAAGTTTGCCCGCGAATCTCAGGTTTTCAAGACTCATGCAACCTTCAAGTCTGCATACTGGGATCTTTTTCTCACTGATAGTCGCTTTTGTTCTTTGGTTTCTCATGTTCAGGACTAGAGAAGGCTTCAAATTAAGAATTTCGGGCAAGAACAGGATGTTTGCTCATTATTCAGGTGTGAATACCAGCAAAGTCATTTTTTGGTCTCTCTTTCTGAGTGGGGGACTTGCTTCCACCGCAGGGATAATCGATGTAATAGGCGCACACGGTAGAGTTATGAGGGGTTTCTCGGCCGGATACGGATGGAATGGAATAGCGGTTGCCCTTATCGCAAGAAATCACCCGTTGTTTGTTATTCCTGCAGCTCTGTTCTTTGCATACCTGGAAAGCGGAGCACAGATATCATCTATTGAAGCGAGTGTCACGCCTGAACTGGCTAAGATAGTCCAGGCAGTGGTCTTCTTTCTAGTCACTGCAGAGGCACTTGCTCCCGTAAGCTTCAGGAGAAGAAGATATGTTTGAAGCCATAGTACGTGACACAATAAGGAATTCGACGCCTATCGTTCTTGCAGCAAGCGGAGGATTGCTGACAGAGGTTTCGGGATGGCTCAATATTGGACTTGAGGGTACAATTCTCTCAGGAGCGTTTTTTGCAGTAGTAATATCATCGACCACGGGTAGCATCCTTCTCGGAACTCTTGCTTCTATTATTGTGTCGATCATTCTTTCATCGCTTATCTACTTTGCAGTGAGATTTCTGAAGGCGAATCTCTTTGTTGTCGGAATTGCGGTCAACCTTCTATCCGTCGGATTGACTGTAGTGTTGACGGACGTTTGGTTCAGTAGTAAAGGCACAATTGTCTTCGGAGGTTCCCCCAGGCCTGCCGCTCTTTCTATTGATGTCTTAGGCGGTACTGTATTTGGTTGGTTGAATGGACTCGGTTTTTTTGATCTAATCGCCTTTGCCACTCCATTTGCTCTCTTCTATATTTTCAAGAAGACGGTGGTTGGGGTGAAATTGCGGGCCTGTGGGTATGACGATGAAAGCGCCTTTTACAGCGGTGTTAGAGTAAATCAAATGAGATTCATAGCATACATTGGCAGTGGAGTGTTCACGGGTTTGGCCGGTTCAGCACTTTCCATACCGTTAGGAGCCTTTGTATCCAATATGTCTGGGGGGCGCGGATGGCTGGCTCTTGTTGCCGTAATAATGGGGAGAAAGAACCCGCTTCTTGTAGTTGTTTCGGCTGTTATGTTGGGCTTTGTTACAGAACTCTCCATCTTCCTGCAAGTTTCCACAGAAATATCTCCTAAGTTACTATTGTCTTTACCTTACTTCGCTTCTCTTGCTATCCTTGCTATCTCATACGGCGGAAGAAAGGCGAAGCAGCTTTCGTGATTCGTAATGGTTGAGGATACTTAAGAGGCTCTTAAAATAGCCGAGTTGGACCATGATATAATTCATCGAATTGGAGGTGCAGTTTTGGAATTAATAGATCAGCTTAAATCAGAATACTCCGAGATTTCCTATCTTCAGAATGCAGCGGCCCTGATGGTCTGGGATTTGAGGACTTACATTCCCCCTAAAGGGGCCGAGAATAGGGCGGAGGCTCTAGGTTATGTATCAACTCTTGCATTCAAGAAGGCAGTCTCAGATGAATTTGGAGCATTGTTAAGCCAATTGAACGAAAGAGCAACCCAAGAAGGATTAACAGATGATGAAAAAGCAATGGTCAGGGTTGCTACGAAAGCATACAAAAGGGCCAGGTCAATTCCACCTGAGCTTCATCATAGGTTTTCCGTCCTAACGTCTAAGAGTGAAAGGGTATGGGAGAGAGCGCGAAAAGAAAACAGCTTTAGCAGCTTGGAGCCATATCTGGAAGAGATTGTCGATCTTTCGAGAGAAATGGCAGAACTGTATGGTTATGAAGAAAACCCCTATGATGCGCTACTCGAAGGTTACGAAGAAGGGATGACGGCAAGAAAGCTACGGAAGGTCATCGAACCACTGAAATCAGAACTAATACCCTTTGTAAAAAAGATATTGGATAAAGGCACACATCCTGACACGTCAATCCTTCAAGGGATGTTCAGCAAGAGGGCACAGGAGAAGCTCAGCAGAAGGGCTCTGAAATTCATTGGCTATGACTTCGATGCAGGTAGGCTGGATGAGACTGTCCATCCATTCACGATTGGCATTGGAGTGAATGACGTTAGAGTGACTACCAAGTACGAGATCAAAGAGTTCACACCTTCATTGTTTGGATCTATCCATGAGGGGGGTCACGCAATTTATGAGCAGGGGCTGCCGATTTCTCTGAAAGATACACCTATATATGGTGCATGTTCATTAGGAATCCACGAATCGCAGTCAAGAATGATGGAAAACATAGTGGGAAGAAGCAAGGAGTTTCTATCGTTTTTCTATCCTCAGATTCAGAAGGCTTTCCCGTCAAACTTCAGGAGTGTTTCGCTTGGTGACTTCTATAGAGCTGTAAACAATGTCAAACCTTCGTTGATTAGAATAGAAGCCGACGAAGTGACATACAACTTTCATATCATGGTAAGGTTTGAGCTTGAAGAAGCGTTGATGAAAGGCGATTTGAAAGTGTCTGAGCTTCCGGCTGCCTGGAATGCAAAGATGAGAGAATACCTGGGAATTGAACCTGAGAGCAACCGGGACGGTGTGCTGCAGGACATTCATTGGCCATCGGGAATGATCGGATACTTCCCCTCGTATATGCTTGGAAACCTTTACGCCGCTCAAATGTACGCGAAAGCAAGACAGGATATCCCAAATCTCGAAAAGAGGATTGAGAAGGGAGACGTTCTGGCTCTTGTAGACTGGTTGCGAAAGAATATTCATGCTGTAGGCAGAAAGCATGAACCGGAGAGGCTTCTCAAAGTAGCGACGGGAAAGGAGCTAGATTCTTCTTATTTCTTGAAGTATGTCATCGATAAGTATTCCGAAATCTACTTCATTTAGTTCTCAGAGGCCTTTAGACCTTTAAGTAAGGCCTCAATTTCGGAGAGTCTGTCGGATGAAAGCTTCAGACTCTCCTTTCTACTAGTAAGAAAGGAGATTATTTCCTGTGGCTCAACGATCGCCATATCTTTCCACATGAAGGAAATTACTTCAGTGTCTACAAGGTTATGTGAGGTGAGAAGGTATATTGGCGAGGGCATTTCATCACTTATCTCACATACCTTGCTGATCTCACCCTTCTGTAGGTACTCGAGAGATTTGTCCACTACGGCCTTTCCAATGCCTCTTATTTCCAAGAGCTTTGTTATGTCACCATCTGAGAGACGGCCTTCCGGCAAATTAGATCTGATTATTCTTGCGGCGAATTCGTAAGTCCTTATCTTGAACGGGTTGTCTCTTATGACCTTGAGAAGTCTCGAGAGCAAGTCAAATTGCATTGCAAGTTCCTCTTTTCTCACCGGTATCACCTCTCAGTGTATTTTACACCGCTGAACACCGGCAAAGAAATCAGATGCTCGGAATTCTCTTGCGCTCCATTTGAAATGAATCTATTTGCCTAGACACAATTTAGGCAGACAAAAAGCTTCAATTATTGACACAGGGATCGGGATATCAGGGGATAGGCCCGTCGGATCTATTTTTTCCTTCTGCTAATAACAGCTTCAATGTTCTCCTTTGCCGTGCCAACAAAAGCTTCATAGAAAGCTATACCTGCTGCTTCTATAGCTTGAATGGCGTTGCCTCCAAGATGGAAAGCTATTATTGTGTCTATCCCTTGCTTTGTGAGCATATTTACGGCCATAGGTCCGGCACCGTGCGCCACACTGTTGTCTGGTTCTACATATTCTTCGCTTCCCGTTTCCGGGTCATACAGCAGAAAGAACTTAGCTCTGGCAAATCTATCGTCTGGGATGCTGTTGATACTCTTTTCTTTCACTGGGATAGCTATTTTCATTATTCTTCTACACCTCCGGAAATTTTCCGTTTCAACCTCAAGGCAATTCGCTTTATTGCTTGCGCTGCCGTAGAGTCTTCAATTGCAACAACCGGTTTTCCCATAATCGTCGCTTTCTCTACCTGCTCGTCAAAGGGAATCTTGCCAAGCAGTTCTATTCCGTTGGCTCCACACCAGGACTCTATGAAAGCGCTCTTGGATCTATTCAAATCCCATTTGTTTATAACTATTCCAAAGTCTCTCTTGAAATGTTTTATTGTCTCCACTATCCTTGCAAGATCGTGGTTTCCAGAAACAGTCGGTTCGGCAACTGCAAGAACGTAAGTTGCCCCGGTAATCGATGAAGTTGCGGGGCACCCTATTCCCGGGGCACCATCGATCACAATTACTTCTCTTTTTTCTCTCTCTGCGACATTAATTGCCAGCTTTCTGACCTCGGCCACCAACCCTCCAGAAGTCTCTTCCCCTGGAGTCAATAAAGCGTGGACAAGAGGGATTTCATTCGATTGAGACAAGAAGTACTCGCCCGACTTATTGTCTTTGAGTGAAATCGCATCTGCCGGGCAGACAGCCACACACATGCCGCATCCCTCACATGCGTAGGGATCGATTGAGTAAGGACCTCCCCTGATAATCGCATCGAACCTGCAGAATTTCTCGCAGAGTCCGCATGATATGCATTGATCAGAAATTTCGGCCTTTTTGCCACCATAGTATTCAAATTTCTCGATCTGCTTATTCTCAAGAATGAGGTGAAGGTTTGGTGCGTCTACGTCACAATCGGCCATCACTATTGAGTCAAAAAGAGAGGAAAGCGATCCTGCAAGTGTTGTCTTACCAGTTCCGCCCTTTCCACTTACTATGGCAAGTTGGAACATCATGACACCCCCGATGAAGAGATGATCTTTTCCGCCAGTTTTTTGAACCGTATCTTCCATGGTGGCGAAGTCTCAGTAAATAGCTTGCCTTCTGAATAGGCTTCCGCTATGCTGCGGTCAAAGGGTATTCTTTCGAGGAGAACGAGGTTTTCTTCACCAGCATACTCATCTATCATTGTGTAAGAATTCGTATCTCTGTTGATTACGACACCGAAAGGAATTTCCATCTCTCTTACAATTTGAACTGCAAGTTTCAAATCATGAAGACCAAATGGAGTGGGTTCGGTTACCAGTATCGCGAAATCTACTTTTCTTAGTGTCTCTACCACGGAACAGGACGTTCCCGGGGGAGAATCAATGATGACGAGCTTATTTCGATCGATATTCTCTTTAAGCTTTCTGATAACCCTTACAGGGGATGGTTCCCCAATTTCCAGTATTCCCATTCCAAAATCGATTTTGTTGTTGATCTTACCCGTCATGACTTTTCCAATGGTTTTTGGCCTCTCGCTGATTGCCTTCTCGGGACAGACAAAAGTGCACAAACCGCAGCCATGACACAAAGATTCAAAGACCATGACACCCGTGTCAAAAACAGAAAGTGCTCCAAACTGGCAGGCTTCAGCGCATTTGCGGCAACGAGTGCACTTTTCCTTGTCTATTACGGGAAGCATCAGCTCAATTTCCTCTTCATGCTCAATCTTTGGGTTAAAAAACAGATGTACATCGGGTTCTTCTGCGTCTGCGTCCAGAAGTTGAACATCAAACTCTTCAGATATTGCGTATGCGAGGTTTGTGGCAAGGGTTGTCTTTCCTGTGCCTCCCTTGCCACTTAGTACGGCAATAACCAAGGCCTACCACCATCTCCTGAAGCGATAGCCCATGCCTCTTCCGGCTCCAAAACCTCCCCCAAAACCCATCCTTCTTCCGAGAAAAAGTCTTCTCCTCGGATATGGTCGGTAGTAGTTCCTTGCGGGTGTCGGCCTCGACACTTGATCAACGGGAGCACAGTTTCCCATGCCCCAGCCGGTCATCGGCCCATAACCTTCGGGTCCAGTTCCATCTCTCCACGGCATATTCTCACTCCTCCTCTTCAGTACTGTTTGTGTTTTCAAGCGTTTCCAATCTCTTCTCTATTTCCTTGAGCTCTTCGCCGATCATCTCAAGCTCTCTCTTAAGCATCGCTTGATACTCCTTCAGTTCCTGACTCTCCATCTCAGCTGAAATCTCCTGATCGTAGGCGTATGGTCCATAATAACCGAAACCTCTTCCGGGCCCAAATCCCCTACCGTATCCCATTCCTCTTCCGTATCCTGCTCCATATCCAGGGCCGTAGCCGTAGTATCTGCAGGAACCGTCTCTAAACCTCATAGGACCAGATCCAAATGGCATATTGTCACCTCCTATATATGCACTAATCATATATATTATACTGGTTGCAGCTAGCAATGTCAACAACAGATCTAGCTTTGCCGAATTCTGTAGAATTTCTGATATTATCTAAGTGAGGAGGATAGATGGGAAACAAAGCGCATGTCTTGCTGTTTTCACTAATAGCTCCATTTTATAACGTTGCTTTCAAGTCGCAGCTTAAAAGTTATCGAAGCCTTTTGAAAGAACACCGTTCTCTACTTGGCGACGACATCAAGAGCGTTCTCGATATCGGTTGCGGAACAGGTGCTCTTGCCAAAGCATTCGATGAACTGGGATACCGAGTAACGGCTGTAGATGCTTCGACTCCCATGGTAGTAATAGCAAGGCATAATCTTAAGGAAAGCGGGGTCAAAGTCGTTCAAGGCGACTTTTTTGAGAAGCTTCCCTTTGAAGACAATAGTTTTGATCTTCTCGTTGCATCTTATGTTGTACACGGTCATAAGATTGACGGCAGGGAGAAGTTTTATAGAGAGAGTCGCAGAATATGCAGGAAAGAGGTTCTGATTCATGAGTTCTTTCCGAATAGAAATCTCTTGGTCTATGTTGTCGAGTTCTTCGAAAGAAGCGATTACAGAAACTTCGTTCCGAAAGCCTTCGAAGAGCTCAAAGAGAATTTTCCCATTGTAAAAGACGTTAGGCTTTCATCTACGACAGGGTGGTATTTATGTCGGTGCGACTAGACTCTCAGGTTAGTTGAGTCTTCAGGATTTTGAAATTTGTGGGCGTTCAAGGAAGGGCTGGTATTTCAGTATTTGAACAATAGCATTATGGAGGTCTACAGGTGAAGAAAGCTACTCCTTATATATTTATTGCACCTGCAGGTGCAATAATTGGTTTCTTTCTCTTATATCCTTTGATATACTCATTTGCCATTAGCTTTTTTGAGTGGGACCTGTCTCCGACAATGACTTTCGTTGGTTTGGGGAACTACTCACAGATTCTCTCATCGAGCGAATTCTGGGACTCAATGTTATACACCGCTTATTACATTCTCGGCGTTCTCCCTTTTTCGCTCCTTATCGGTTTTCTCTTTGCCAATCTTCTGAACGATTCGACGATGAAGGGGATAGGGTTCTTTCGAATGATTTACTTCCTTCCGGTAGTTACATCACCCATTGCTGCCGGTATGGGCTTCAGCTTTCTGTTCAGTACGGAACTCGGTTATGTGAATCATATCATCTCCTTGTTTGGCGGGGATTACATCAACTGGTTAACTAATCCTCAGGGCGTAATTCAAATTCTTTTCAACTGGACAGGCATTCAGCTTCCCAGAATTCTGCAGGGGCCGAGCGTAGCGCTTTTCGTGATAATTCTAATGGGAATATGGCAGAATATCGGATATGCCATGGTTGTCTATCTGGCCGGTCTTCAGAATATCCCGACCACATACTATGAAGCGGCGGCGTTGAGTGGAGCTAACAGGTTCCAGATGTTGAGAAAGATCACCGTTCCGCTTCTTTCACCGACAACGTTCTTCCTTCTCATAATGTTCAGCATAAGCTCCTTCCAGGTCTTTGGACCGATTATGGTTATGACTCCAGACGGCGGACCGCTTAACACAACCTCCGTTGTCGTGTTTCGGCTTTATCGAGAGGCCTTCTCCTATTACAGGTTTGGCTATGCGTCCGCAATGGCCTTTGTTCTCTTCCTTTTTGTGATATTTTTGACTGCATTCCAAGTAAAGACAATTGAAAGGACCGTTCATTATGAGTAAGAGGATTGGAAGGATTCTGAAGTACTTCGTGTTGATATCCGGTGCAGTTGTGATGATTTTCCCGTTTTTCTGGTCTTTCATGACCTCCTTTAAGGATTTGCGAGAGATTCTCATGGATCCCTTTTCTCTTATCCCGAAGGAGTTCACTCTGAAGAATTATGTTAGTGTTTTCACGAAAGTTCCATTCGCAAGATACCTTCTAAATAGCACTATCGTAGCGCTGGGAACCACTTTCTTGCAACTTGTGACGGCCTCTCTGACGGCCTTTGCATTTGCGAGAATGAGATTTAGGGGCAGAGAAGTGATATTCTACATCTTTCTGGCAACTATGATGATCCCTCAGCAAGTCGTAATGATTCCGCAGTATCTCGTTGTAATGAGACTCAATCTGGACAACTCATACCTTGGCCTCATTATTCCTCACGCAGCTACTGCGATCTCGATCTTTTTTCTGAGGCAGTTCTTTCTCACGATTCCAAGGGATCTAGAGGATGCTGCGATAATCGATGGTTGCGGTCCTTTAAGAACTCTGCTAAATGTTTTTTTACCTCTCACAAAACCCGCGATAGCAACAATCGCAGTCTTTTCTTTCATGTGGTCATGGAACAACTACTTCTGGCCCCTCTTGATTATTAGCGAACCTGAGATGAGAACTGTTCAGTTGGGACTAGCAATGTTCAAGTCTGAAGGGGGAATACAGTGGGGAGAGTTTATGGCCGCAACTGTAGTGGCTACGCTTCCGATCATGATAGCCTATTTCATCGCTCAGAAGCAATTCGTGAAGGGAATAACCCTTACGGGACTAAAAGGATAGCGATAAGGAGGAAGAGATGAAAAGAGTGACCATGGTAGTTATCTTGATGATCTTTGCACTAACGGGAATGGGAGCTGTCACGCTCACATTCTGGCACTCGATGTCTGATTATCAGAAGCCGATTATCGACAAACTCGTATCTGATTTCAACAAGGCACACAAGGACATCACTGTAAGGGCAATCTTTCAAGGCTCGTACGATGAGACCGTTACGAAACTAAAGGCGGCTTTGCTGGCAGGAAAAGGGCCGGATGTAGCGCAGGTGAACATCGAGCACATCCAGATATTTTCAAAAGACCATTCTCTCCAGGATCTCACAGATCTTCTGGCCGGCGATCCTACGCTTGACCCCGATGACTTTGTCCAGAGCTTCTGGCAGACAATAGTTCGTGACGAAAAGCCATATGCGCTTCCTTTCAACATCAGTGCGCTTATGCTTTTTTACAACAAGGATCATTTCAGAGCAGCGGGACTTGATCCAGACAGACCTCCTCAGAACTGGGAGGAACTCGAGGAATACGCCAGAAGACTCACAATAAGAAAATCTCTGGATTCCAGACCCTCTCAGTATGGTCTCTTATGGGGTGTAGACACCATGTTCTATCAGTTTGAACCTCTTGTCTGGCAGAACGGAGGAGAGATTTTCAATGAAGATATGACCGAGTGTGTAATCAACTCTCCTGAGGGAGTCGAGGCTCTGGAAACGTGGAGGCGTTGGTTCGTCGAGGGTTTGTCTCCGGTGGACTTGACCATCGATGAAGGAATACAGTCCTTCACAATGGGGAGAATCTCGATGGGCCCCATGACGAGCGGAGGAATTCGGTACGCTCTCGAGAACATACCCTGGAGTCTGGGAGTAGCCCCTCTTCCTGAAGGTAAGCAGAAAACCACAACGCTTGGAGGAGGTTCTCTTGCCATAATGGCCGGACTCTCAGAAGAGAAGCTTCAGGCCGCCTGGACCTTCATCAAATGGATGGTTTCAGAGAAGAACACATTGTTCTGGTATGAGGGAACGGGATACATGCCGGTTCTGAAGTCTGCAATGAGTTCTCTTGAGATACAGCTTATCTGGCAGCGCTTCCCGCAGTTGAAGGCTCCAATAGACTCGATAGAGTTTGCCAGACCCAGACCGGTTCACACAAATATTATTGAGATCAGGAATATTCTTTACGACGCTGTTGAGCAGGTAAGAAAAGGTGTTTCAGAGCCAAAATCGGCTTTCGATAGTGCTGTTACGAAAGTCAACGCGTTGCTTGAGTGAGGTGATGATATGAAGCGAATACTTCTGTCGGTAATATTCATTTTCTTTTCTCTAACGGTTTTTGCCAACAAAATCGTTGAAATTGAAGTAACAGGTGTTGATAAGACACTTCCACAAGTGGTAATCAATATTTCCGGGCTCAAGATCGGTGAAGATTTGGATATCGAGAGAGTCTACAGGGCAAAGAGAAATCTGGAAGAATGCGGTCTCTTTACAGACGTATATTTTCAGCTTAGAGACTCAAATGGCGACTATAAGCTGGTGATTACGGTTCAGGAGAGTTCGACAATCTATCCCTATTTCGGCGAGTACATGTCGATGGGTTTGGGGGAGAGAAATCTCCTCGGTACCGGTGTTAATCTCTATGGTGGGGTTCGGTTTCTCAGATTGACCGACAAGAAAATCCTCGGTTTCCTTCCCCAACCCGAGTTCTTCTGGGGGGGATTGAGATTTGGCGCAAGCACCCTTAGCGTCTTTGGAACAGGAATCAATCCCTTCATTGAAGTGACTCTGTTTAAAGATGTTCCGTGGCAGGCAGATACTATTCTTTCTCTTAGTTCTGTAGATCTGGGTGCGACATATCCCATTGGAGACTACGTTGCTGGACTCTCTTACACCTTTGAAAGTGCAACATTTGAGGCTACGGATTCAAACGACTACTCTGTATCAATACTAACAGGAGCCTTTGCCTTTGGGGATGAAGACAATTATCAGGAGAAGAGAGGTAATCTCTACGGGCAGACAAATCTTTCCTTTGGATTTGGGGAAGGAATATGCTATCTCCAGCAGAAGGCGTCTGTAAATTACTGGTACAGGATCATTGGAAGAATTTATATCGAGAGTGAGACAAGAGCAGGTGTGACTTATTTCGGAGATGCGCCGGTCACCAGGAGCTTCTACCTGGGAGGAAGCACCGATCTCAAGGGCTGGAACCCCAATGCATTTAATCCTAGATTCTATGCGCTGGAGATACTTCAGGCAGGAGTCCCTCTCACTGAGAGCTTCGGCATTGCTCCTTCCGATGATATGAGCGTCTTCATTCCCAAGCTCTACTTGATGGCGGCCGCGGGTGACAACGCCACTCTCGGTCTGTCGATAGGAATAGGTTTCGAGTGGAGAACACCACTGGGAGTTGGAGTGGAGCCTCAAGTATTCTTCGGAGGAGACGGTTTCAAATTCTACTTCGAACTCAGGTAACTTCTTGGCTAGCTTCACAAGAAGGTCATTTGCTTTTCTTTGCAAGCACAAAACGAAAGAACCGGCCACGAAAAAAGGCCGGTTCTTCTGCCACCCCATGTCCTTCAGCTTACTTCCTAACGAAAACGTTTTTCACATATTCAGAGAGCGAGTCGGCGAATTCGCTTAACACTGAATCCGGATAAGGTGGCGATTCGCAAAACCCGGATACCGGTCTATACTGCTGAACTGAAACCAACGACGCCCCGCTGCACATTCTCGCGAGCTCTTCGAAATCCTTTTCAGGAACGTAAGGTGGAAACATTGTGATCCTTATCTCATGAGTGGAGAAAGTCTTTGCCAATTCAATACTCTTCTGGATTTGCTTCAGATTTACAGTAGAAAAAGGCTCATAGTTCAGAGACTTGAGATCAACTGCGACATAGTCGATGACATTCAGGAACTCCCTGAGAATGTCTGAATTCCAGCCATTGGTATCGAGCTTAACCAACACAGTCGGAAATTGGGCCTTCAGTCTTTCGACAAATGGAATCAGATCATCTGCCCTGAGTGTAGGCTCCCCCCCGGTAATAACAACCGCATCAATGAGAGCCGCTCTTCTGTCAAGGTACTTGAAGACCTCTGATTCACCAACTTTCTCCTCTACCGATTTCTTCAGTTCAGGATTGTGGCAATAAGCACAGTCGAAATTACAGCTTGAGGTAAACAGTGTCAGGGCTACTTTGCCCGGATAGTCCACTAGACTGACCCTCTCCATTCCTGCGAAATTCATCTATTCTCTCTCCCCTGATTATGTAGGTCTCTCTCGTCTTAAATTCTTCCTGTTTTCCAGTGTTCCAGTTCTGTACTGGTCTGTAGTAGCCTGTAATCCTTGAATACACTTCGGTTGGCTTTCCGCATTCGGGACATGTGAACTGTTCACCTCTTATATATCCGTGGTTCTGACAGACTGAATAGGTTGGTGAAATCGTGAAGTACGGAATTCTATAATTCTCTGCGATCTTCCTCACAAGTTGCCTGGTCGTTTCCCAGTCAGATATCCTCTCTCCAAGGAAGGCGTGAAACACTGTGCCGCCTGTATATTTCTTCTGTAGTTCCTCCTGAAGGTCTAGCGCGCTGAAAATATCCTTCGTGTAGTCCACAGGCAAATGGGATGAGTTTGTGTAATACGGGTTGTCCTTTCCCGCAGTAAGTATTTGAGGAAATTTCTCTTTGTCCATCTTGGCGAGCCTGTAAGCCGTTGATTCGGCCGGTGTCGCCTCAAGGTTGTAGAGATGGTCGGTTGTCTCCTGATAGCCGATCATCTTGTTTCTCATGAAGTCCAGCACTCTCAATGCAAACTGATAGCCCTCTTCTTCGGCTATAGTCTTTCTGATCCATCGGGCATTCATACTTGCTTCATTCATTCCTATCAAGCCAATCGTAGAAAAATGGTTATCGAAGTTCTTCAGATATCTCTTTGTGTATGGATAAAGGCCTTCACTGTTCAGTTTCTCAACTACCGATCTCTTTATTTCAAGGCTTCTGCTCGACAAATCCATCATTTTAGAAAGACGTGCAAAGAACTCTTCTTCGCTCTTACTGAGGTATGCAATTCTCGGCAAGTTTATCGTAACGACGCCGATAGACCCAGTGAACTCATCCGAGCCGAAGAGCCCTCCCCCTCTTCTCTTCAGTTCTCGTTTATCGAGCTGAAGCCTGCAGCACATACTTCTGACATCATCCGGGTCCAGATCAGAGTTTATGAAGTTCTGGAAGTATGGAGTACCGTATTTGCTGGTTATCTCAAATAGAAGCTGGGCGTCTTCGTTGTCCCAATCGAAATCCTTTGTAATATTATATGTGGGTATCGGATACTGGAAACCGCGTCCGTTGGCATCACCCTCGTCGAGAATTTCCAGAAAGGCTCGGTTGATCATCTTCATCTCTTCCTGACAATCACCATATGTGAAGTCCATAGCTTTGCCGCCGACAATAGCAGCTTCGCTCTTTAGCTTGGATGGAACCACCCAGTCAAGAGTAACATTCGTGAAGGGGGCCTGTGTTCCCCATCGAGAAGGTGTGTTTACTCCGAAAACGAAAGACTGAATGTTCTGTTTCACTTCCTTCAAAGAGAGGTTATCTACTTTTACAAATGGGGCCAAATAGGTGTCGAATGAAGAGAACGCCTGGGCGCCTGCCCATTCATTCTGAAGTATTCCGAGGAAATTGACCATCTGGTTAACGAGCGTTGATAGATGCTTTGCAGGTGAGGAGGATACCTTTCCACGCACACCACCAAGTCCTTCTTCTATGAGCTGTCTCAGGCTCCAACCCGCGCAGTAGCCCGAGAGCATCGATAGATCATGGATGTGAATGTCCCCCTCGCGGTGGGCATTCCCAATTTGGGGATCGTATACCTCCCTCAGCCAGTAATTGGCGGTCACAGTTCCACTGTTGTGCAGAATCAGACCGCCGATAGAGTAGGTTACTGTGGAGTTCTCGTGAACTCTCCAGTCGAGCATGTCAAGATAACTGTTGACTGTCTTAGAGAAATCGAGCATGGAAGAATCGAGTTCTCTTAGCTTTTCTCGATGCCTTCTGTATAGAATATAGGCTTTGGCAACGTCAGCGAATCCTAGACTCTCCAAAGTTCTTTCAACGGAATCCTGGATATCCTCTATGTCCACCAGATTATCGGTGGCCTTCGACTGAAAATCGGCTACTACCCTTAGCGCAACCCTCTCAAGAATATCCTCGTTAAAATGTGTTTCAGTTGCCTCAAATGCTTTCTTCATGGCGCTGATTATCTTCTCCAGGTCGAATTCGACTATGGCTCCATTCCTTTTTCTTACATTCAACATCTCAATACCTCCATGAATCGGCTAATGATGTAGGACTCTATAAATTGTGTCCAAGAATGATTTTACCACAATATATGGGTAATTCAAAAAAAGAAAAGAGCATAATTTGGGCTAAGAAACCGGTTCTTCCGGTAAGAAAAATCTGCGATTTGTCGTGAAAGACTTTCCAGCAGTGGTCCACAGAATTACCGGGAAAAGGCGATCAAATATTCAAAGATTGCAATCGTTACTTGTGAGAGTTCCGTATGAAACGAGTTACGTTGTTTTTACCAATTCTAGTTAACATCGCGATAAAAGCGTCTGCTGTCGCGAGAGCATCTCCAAGCGCCCTGTGTCGCGATTCGGGAATTATGCCCAGTCTAGCAAGCAAAATATCCAGATTGTTTCTGCCATATCTGAAAACGGTCTTGGACATTTCTACCGTGTCGATATACGAATTGTCCAGTTTGCCAAGCCCGGATTTGATGCCGAAGTGATTTATAAACGAGAGATCAAAGAGAGCGTTATGGATAACAAGGGTCGAATCGCCCACGAAGGAATAGAAATCCTTTAATACGTCTGCCACCGAAGGTTTCCCTTTAACTGTGAGATTGCTGATTCCCGTCAGGGCAGTTATTGTAATCGGGATTATGCACCCGGGGTCTATTAGTGATTCAAAAGTGTCGTTTCTGTAGACCTTCCAGTCTCTCACTCGCACCCCAGCCACTTCTATGAGCCTTGCACCTCGCTCTACGCTTAGCCCGGTAGTTTCAGTATCAAGGACAACAAACTCCAATAGACTTCCCTCCCCTTAGATTTTATAATGAAGTGAGTGTTTTCAGAATAAGGTCAAAAAGAAACTTGTGAAGAATTATACAGATCATGGGAGCTCTTTTCCAAACCAAGGGCAACGTATAGAGTATAATTTTTATGAGGTGATCCACTATGGATGACAAGGTAAATCATTCCGAAGAGGAAATCAGGGAACGGTATAGAAAGGCTCTTGAATCAGCAGTTCAAAAAGCTCCGATAAGATCTGGAGAGAGACTGTATCTCACAGATCTCTGGGCCATCACCTCAATTCCTGAAGAGGTCATTGTGGAGACTCTTGCTTCTTCCGAGCTGAAGCTGCCCGAAGGGGTGTCCAGCATAGTCGATGATAGAAGGAAAAAGAAGAGGATCATTTATGGAAAACGAGAATCTAATGAAAAGGGTGGCGGTCCTAAGCAGCCCAGAATACGCAAGGTGCAGGAAGAAGATTAGCGAAGGGCTGGACCTGATCGAGTTCAACGAAACTCTGCAGGGAAAGAAAGTTCTTCTGAAAGTGAATCTTCTATCGGCAAGATCTCCGGAAAACTGTGTAACCACGAATCCTGCTTTTGTGCGCGCGGTTGCAGAGATCTTCATGGAGAGGGGAGCCAATGTGAGCATCGGGGATTCTCCGGCAAGCGTGAGCACTGCAGTCGCTGCCCATGCATCCGGGATCGCCTCTGTCTGCGAAGACCTGGGCGTTCCACTTGTCGATTTCGATGATCCCGTTCCTGTAGTCCTGGAGCATGGTACGTACAGAAGCTTCGAAATTGCCAGGCCGGTTCTTGAAACCGATCTTCTGGTGAATCTTCCGAAGCTCAAGACACATTCACTCACTCAGGTCACATTCGGGGTAAAGAATCTTTTTGGCTGTGTTCCGGGTGTTAAGAAGCAGGGTTGGCATTTCAGAGTAAGAAACATGAAGGAGTTCTCGGTTATGCTTCTTGATCTGGCTGGCTATTTGAAGCCGTCCCTGACAATAATCGACGGCGTAGAAGGCATGGATGGCAACGGTCCGTCGAACGGGAGGATTATAAGGCCAGGAATAATTGGCATTTCAGAAGATGTTTTCGCACTAGATGATGCCATCGCAGAACTCTTTGGAGTGATAAATTCGAAGGTCCCAATTCTCCGTTTGGCAAGGGAGAAAGGGTTAGTAGGAAATTACAAGGTTGTCGGAGATGAAGTCGAGCCGAAAAAACTCTCTCTCCCCGAGACAAATTTAATAGGTGTTTACGGTGCATCCCTATTGAGGAGATTAGTAACAAAGTTTCCGAAAATAGATAGGAAGAAGTGTGTGAGCTGTCGTGTTTGCGAGAGGGCCTGTCCGGCTGGAGCAATCGACATAAGCAGGTTAAATATCGATTATGGTAAGTGTATAGCTTGTTACGTTTGCCATGAACTTTGCCCTGAAGATGCTATCGTCTTCAGAAGACGTATTCATAGATAGGAGGGGTTAGATGAAGTATATTCTTGCTATCGATCAGGGAACGAGCAGCAGCAAAGCCGTTCTTTTTGATGAAGAACTGTATCAAGTTGCCGTTGCTCAGGAGGAGTTTGCGCAGATCTATCCCAAACCCGGGTGGGTTGAGCACGATCCTAGAGACATCATCTTAAGCACAATGGGTTCAATTGAGAAAGTAGTCTCGGATGCCAGGATCTCATTCAGGGAAATTGCGGCAATCGGCATCACAAATCAAAGAGAAACGGTCGTTGCCTGGGATTCGGTGACTGATCAGCCGCTCTACAACGCAATAGTGTGGCAGGATAGAAGAACTGCCGACAGATGCAGAGAGATTGAAGAGTCTCATGGAGAATTGATAAGACGAAAGACCGGCCTCAAGCCGGATCCCTATTTCTCCGCGACGAAGATGGAATGGCTGCTGGAGAATGTACCGGTAGTTCGAGAGGCGGCAAGAAAAGGGCGATTAAGATTTGGTACGATTGACTCCTGGTTAATCTGGAATCTGACTAGAGAGAATCTCCATGTTTGTGATTTCTCGAACGCGTCGAGAACGATGTTGTTCAACATCGAGAAGCTTGAATGGGATCGCGACCTACTCAATCTCTTTGGAGTGGAGAAAGAGTTTCTGCCCGAAGTGGTGGAATCGAGTAAGCTTCTCGGTCCTTCGATCTACGGCCCAAATATCGGGGGAATAGCTGGAGATCAACAGGCATCGCTGTTCGGTCAGACGGCCTTTCAGACCGGTGACGCGAAATGTACTTATGGGACTGGTTCATTTATATTGATGAACATTGGAAACAAACCAAAGATTTCCGATCATGGCTTGCTTACGACAATAGGCTGGAAGTCAACAGAAGAGACAGTCTACGCTGTGGAAGGTTCGATATTTGCCACCGGAGCCCTTATAAGCTGGTTGAAAGATGGACTGGGGATTATTGACAGCCCTTCCGATACGGAGCCTCTTGCCAGAGAAGTCAATGACAATGGAGGAGTCTTTTTCTCCGGTGCCTTGACAGGGCTGGGAGCTCCTTACTGGAACTCCTCAGCAAGAGGAATGATGATCGGTCTAACAAGGGGAACGAGGAAGGCACATATAGTAAGAGCCGTTCTCGAATACATCGCTTTCAGGACAAGAGAAATTCTTGAGCTGATGGAAAAAGAAACGGGAATCACGCTCAACAAGCTGCTTGTTGACGGAGGAGTTACCCGAAATAACTTCTTGATGGAGATGCAGGCAAATATCCTGAATATCCCGGTTGACAGATCTCTGATAAAGGAAACGACCGCGCTTGGTGCTGCAATGCTTGCAGGAATATGCACAGATCTCTGGGATCGGGAGAGCTTGAAGAACAAGAGAATAAGCGAAGTTGTCTTCGAACCTTCGGGCGATAGAATGGAGGCAGAGTACAAAAGGTGGAAAGAGGCGTTGAAGAGATCTATGAACTGGGCGAACTAGAGCTGAAAAATCTCGAGACTTTTGCACAAGAACTTGGAGAGGCACTCGAAGGAGGAGAGACGGTCCTTCTATTCGGTGATCTGGGCAGTGGAAAAACGACGTTTGTAAAGGCGCTGGCCAGCGGGTTGGGAATCGATAAGGATAGCGTGAGAAGTCCGACTTTCAACATTGTCAACTTCTATCCCGGCCGATCCTCGACTGGCGGAAGCGCCGATGTCGAAACGGTAAGAGTGCATCCCGCTCTCATTCACGTCGATCTGTACAGGATTACCGGTGAAGAAGAGGTTCTGGATCTAGCTATCTACGATCTAATGAATTGCAATACGGTTCTAGCGGTAGAATGGCCTAAACTTTACTTTAAGTATGTCTGCGAGCCTTATCTCATAGTTGAACTGGAGCATTTCGACGAGATCAAGCGAACCGTGAAATTGAAGCCATTCGGCCGCAGAATGAAGAGCATTTTGGATCGTTTGGTTAAGAGAATAGATCAAGATAAGAATGAAGGAAGGTGAATAGATGGCTCAGAAGTTTGAGTTGCTTGAAAAGGCTGCTGTAGGAAGCGAGCGAAAGATTGAGATACCCGACAAACTGCCGGTTATACCGACGAGAACAAACATGTTGGTATATCCTTCTTCAGTTATGCCGTTGTATGTTGGACGCGAGAAGTCTCTGGCGGCGCTGGAGGAGTCAATTGGCAAATTCAATCAGATGGTATTTCTCGTTTCTCAGAGGGACATTACTAAAGAAGAACCCGAGATCGAGGATCTATTCGAGATTGGAACGATAGCGAGAATAGTACAGCTGATGAAGATGCCCGATGGGAACTACAAGATTCTTGTTGAAGGCTTGACAAGAGCCAGGCTCTCTTCAGTGGAGGAAGGAGAGAGCACGTTTATCGTCGTTGCAGAGAAGCTGAAGTCCAAGGGTAGAAAAAGTAAGATGCTTCAGGCGCTGGTTCGAAGGGTGAAGGAACTTGCGCTGAGATATGTATCGATGAGCAGACGTTTCCCCGACGAAGCGATAATGGCGCTGGAAGATACTTCCGATGCAGACAAGTTTGCAGATTTCGTTTCCTCAATGGTGCCCTTTTCTTTGGAAGAGAAACAACGTCTTCTCGAGGAAATTGAAGCGAAGGATCGTCTCAATACGCTAATGGAGTTACTAACGAGAGAGATAGAGATTCTCTCTCTAGAGGAAGAACTAGACAAAAGGGTTAAACAGAAGATTGAGCAGGGGCAGAAGGAGTACTACCTGAGAGAAAAGATGAGAGCGATCCAGGAGGAGCTCGAGGGCGAAGAAGACGAGGAAATCAAAGAGCTTAAAGAGATGGCCGAGTCCGGCGAGCTTCCTCAGGAGGTAAAGGAAAAGGCAGAGCAAGAGATCTCGAGACTGGAAAAGATGTCCCCATATTCTCCGGAAGCGACGGTTGTGAGAACCTATCTCGATTGGTTGTTGAACCTCCCTTGGCAGAAAGAGACAGATGATGAGATAGTGATCAAGGACGTCAGAAAGACTCTTGATAACAATCATTATGGACTGGACGATGTGAAGGAAAGGATTCTTGAATTCCTGGCGGCCAGGAGGTTTTCGAAGAACCTGCGCACTCCGATTCTTTGCCTCGTTGGGCCTCCGGGTGTTGGGAAGACTTCACTTGGTCGGTCTGTTTCCGAGGCTATGGGAAGGAAGTTTGGTAGAATCTCGTTGGGAGGCATGAGAGACGAGGCAGAAATAAGGGGCCACAGACGTACTTATGTAGGAGCGCTTCCGGGCAGGATTATGCAGATGATCAGAAAGCTGAAGACCAGAAATCCGGTAATCGTGCTTGATGAAGTCGACAAGATGGGAATCAGTTTTCAAGGAGACCCCGCTTCTGCTCTTCTCGAGGTCCTTGATCCCGAGCAGAACAACAGTTTTACCGATCATTTTCTGGAAGTGCCTTTTGACCTTTCCAGAGTCCTGTTCATTACCACGGCAAACGTTCTCTATTCGATCCCTGCCGCTCTGAAAGACAGGATGGAGATTATCGAGATTCCAGGCTATACGGAGTCTGAGAAGTATCACATAGCCAGGGAGCATATATTGCCGAAGCTTCTCGATGAATACAACATGAAGGCCGGTAGACTCAAAATAACACCGGCCGCAACAAGAGACGTAATTAGAGACTACACAAGAGAAGCCGGAGTTAGGGAACTCGATAGAAATCTGGCGAAAATCATCAGAAAGGCCACCCTGAAAATAGCTGAGGGCGCTGATTCAATCTCGGTCGGTGTCAATGAACTGGGAGAGTATCTTGGAGCACCTCTATTCAAAGAGAGTGATTTCAGGAAGCATCCAGAGGTCGGCGTGGTGACTGGACTGGCCTGGACATCGGTTGGGGGAGAAATCATGTACATTGAAGTCCTGCCCGTTTCCGGGAAAGGAAAGACTATCATAACAGGTCAGCTGGGCGATGTTATGAAGGAATCGGCACAGATCGCGGCGTCGCTTGCCAGAAAGCTTTGTGGAGATGAGAAGTTCAACGAGATCTTCGAGAAGAAGGACTTCCATATCCACGTTCCCGAAGGGGCCGTTCCCAAGGATGGACCCAGTGCCGGGATTACTCTCACGACGGCGATTGTCTCGGCCGTCACCGGAAGAAAAGTGAGAAACGACATTGCAATGACTGGGGAGATAACTCTTAGAGGGAAGGTACTGCCCATTGGTGGTTTGAAAGAAAAGCTGATGGCAGCTTACCGTGCCAGAATGAAGAAGGTTCTGATTCCTCTTGCAAACAAGAGAGATCTCGATAAAGTCCCCGAAGAAATAAAGTCGAAACTGGAATTCGTCTTTGTTGAGAATATAAGCGAAGTACTAGAGGAGGCTTTGATTCAAGGTGATGGTGAAGAGTGCTGAACTTGTCCGAACTGTATACACGAAAGGCGAATATCCCCCTCCATTAAGGAGGGAGATAGCCTTCGCAGGAAGGTCAAATGTCGGCAAGTCTTCTTTGTTGAACGCTTTGTTTGGAAGGAAACTTGCGAAGACAAGTTCGACTCCTGGAAAGACAAGATCGATAAATTTCTATGGAGTAAACGGAGAGATCTATTTCGTTGATCTGCCCGGTTATGGATATGCAAAGGCCTCTATGTCGGAAAGAGAGAAGTGGCAGAGGCTGATTACCGACTATTTCGAATCGAGAGAAGACCTCTCTCTCGTTGTTATGCTCGTTGACATAAGGCACCCGTTGCAGCCGGCAGACGAGCAGATGCTTGAGTGGCTTACGCACTATTCCATCCCTTTTGTCTTGGTTCTGACAAAGGCCGACAAACTATCGAAGAATCGCCAGCTCCAGATGAAAAGATCGATAACCGAGGAAGTTACCTTTTGGGGAAAACCTCCGGTATTTGCAGTTTCTTCAGAGAAACGGCAGGGAACCGAAGAGCTTCTAGGAGTTCTGATTCAGTAGTTGCCGTGAGCTATTATCGAAAATCAGATGTGTCTTCTTGATAGATTCTCTTTCATCGACCTGAGTCTGCCGAGTGCCGATCTGTGGTGTGGATAGGCTGATGCTCGTTCTTTAAGGGCATCGCAAGGGAACTCTGCACATTCATAACAGTGACTCAGGCTTCGTTTTGCTACACAACAATCAAAAATGTTGCAGCTTTCTGTCCAGCGGTAAGATCCTTCACCCGCTTGGCAGCCGCTGCATCTAACTAGTGCCGAATCTACATTTCTGCTTCTCCAATAGCTCAGCTTTTCTTCGGTCCGAAGAAGATAGCATATCTAGAGCATTCGATACCACATGGAGCAATTATCGGCGATTTCGCTATGGCAACACTCCTTTTAGCTTTCTGCGTTGGTACTATTTCAGACTGTCCCTGATGAAATCTCTGAATTTTGCAACGCTCTCTCTAGGCCTTAATTCGAGACTCTCTTGAACCGTTTCGTAGAGTCCGAACTTCATTGAGTAGCCTTCTTTCCATTCGAAATTGTCCATAAGTGACCAGTACAGATAACCGAATACACGGGCTCCCTTATCCATAGCGTTTCTTAGTCCTGACAAAGCTTTCTCGATATACTCCCATCGTCGTGCGTCCGATTTGTCGGCAATTCCATTCTCAGTGATCATTATCGGCAGTCGATACCTCTTATATGCCTTCAGAACAACCTCTTCAATCCCCTGCGGGAAGAACTCATACCCCATTTCCGTTTTCTCAAATTCATTACCCGCTGCGATTTCAGGGAGGGGCTTCGAGTACTTGGCGAAGATTCGCGTGTAGTAATTGATGCCCAGGAAATCGAGCTTTGATTCTATCTCAGGCACCGCTTCTCCTTCGCCGAGAGGCTTAACTATACTGCCCTTCATCAGACTATCAAGATAACTGTAGTTGTAGACTCTGTCCAGATAATTTGCTACCAGCCTGTCTCCTGGATGGAACTTTCTGAGAGGGAAGAAAGGCATCATATTAACAGCTACCCCTACCATCGCCGTTGGATTCGACTCCCTTATTACGTCATATGCCTCGCTGTGGACATAGAGAAGATTAGCGAGGACTTTCATAGCCCTTCCCATATCCTTGACTTCCGGCGGCCATTCTCCCGTCAAATAGCCCATGACTGCGTAGACGTTCGGTTCGTTCACAGTGACCCAGTAGTGAATGAATTCGCCCATAGACTCGACGATTCTCGAGACGAAACGACGAAAGTAACGCAGGTTCTCCTTATTCTCCCAGCCTCCCATCTCCGAGAACCATTGAGGAAGAACGAAATGGTTGAGAGTAAGAATGGGCTGGATTCCGTTCTCAGTAAGCGCCTTGGAGAAATCTCTGTATCTCTCTAGTACACTGTCATCAAATCTGTTGATTTTTGGTTCAATTCTCGCCCACTCAACCGAGAATCTGTAGGCCTTTACACCCAAAGCCTTAACAGCCTCCAGATCCCTGTCGAGATTCTCCCAGCTACCACAAGCTATGTCGGAAGTGTCGCCATTCTTGACCTTTCCCTGATGTTCCCATTTGTACCAATCAGAAAAGACATTGCTTCCTTCTATTTGATGACCGGCCGTTGCGACACCCCATATGAACCCGTCTGGAAATGAAAGCATAGGCGAACCCTCCCACGTCATTTTTTTGTACGCTCATAAACAATTATAATCGTGAAAGGAAGCAAAAGCCAAAATTACCTAAAGAGTTGAGGTTAGAATATGAGATTATCTGTGGTTGGCAATGTGAATATAGATCTCAGCGCCTTCATCAACGAAAGTAAAAATGTTGAAGAGAACAGGATTAAGGAAATGATGTTCACTATCGGAGGAAGTGCGGCAAACACGGCAATCATGTTGAGTAGGTTGAGAAAGAACGTGTTTTTGCAGGGTGCAGTGGGGACTGATCGGTTCGGCGACATGGCAATAGAGGCTTTGACAAGAGAAGGGGTGGATATTCGGTATCTAGCTCGAATAGAAGGAAAGACGGGATTCTGTTTCTCCGCAGTTTCTACAGACGGCCAAAGACACCTGTTCACATACAGGGGTGTTAATGAAGTCAATTATCCTGTTGATGTATCCTCTGACTTCTACCATTTTGGGGGGATAGCCCCCGATCAAGTTATCAATCTCTTGAAGGAGATCCGTGAGCCGAGGTTTTCTTATAACCCGGGAGGGATAGTGACCTTTGAAAGAGGTGCAGAAGTTGCTGATCTTGCTGCGCAATGCGAAGTGCTTCTTGTTAACAAGAGCGAATGGCTACATCTTAGAGGCTTTTTGAAGACTGAGCCAAAAGTTGTTGTGGTTACTCTTGGAGCGGAGGGAGCAAAGATCAGTGACGGGAAACGCGTAGACGCCTTTCCCACAGAGGTAGTAGATACAACGGGAGCGGGAGACTCTTTCAACGCAGGATTCTTGCATGCATATCTTTCCGGTAGGACGGAAACAGAATGCTTGAAGACAGGAAATTTGCTTGCATCTATGGTTGTTGCCAGACCTGGAGCTAGTCCATTCTTTTCGTATTCGGATATACAACGATTAGCTAGTAAATATAACATTGTAGTCGATATGCTAGTATAATACCGTATACGCGTTGTTAATAGTGCCTTGCAACGTTTGATTTATGTAATAAAGTATAGCAATATACAGCTCTCTATAAGTAGTATATATTTGCATACAAATTTAGAACATGTATATATAAACAATGTAACTCGTGATTGTTTTTGTGTTAGTATAATGTAAGAGGTGATACTATGCCAGCACAGATTGCATCTGTCGATGTTGTGAGGATACTTGGCAAGCTCAGTGATGAAGGTGGAGAGCATTCAAGTAGGAGCAGGTTCATTAGAGAGTTCCTTTCGAAATACAAGACACCGGAGATGGTAATTAGTGATATTGACGGGCTGCTGGAAGCCTACCCCACATTCAAAGGCGATTCTGAGAGTCTTGGGAGAGCGTTTGCAGATCTGGTCAACAGACTGGCCGAGATCTCCGGCTTTTCTGTGGATTACGTCAAATACTCAGGCAGAGAGAAGATCACGGGTATCTGGAAGGTCGGGGAGGATATACAGATAAGAGTAGCCGCCATCATCTGCGCCAGCTTCGAAGAAGCAAAGGGTGTAGCCAGAAATGCGCTGCTCATACTGCCTGAGGCTATCGACCTGGGTAGGCCCTTCGTGACTGTGGGACGCCTGGGAATGTTGTTCGCGATGATAGAGCAGATTGAGCTTCCTGTAAGTTCGGTAGCCTCGATTCTTGTAACTGACGATGACTACGACAAAAGGATATCTTCGTTTATGGAGCTGATGCTTCTTGCCTTCAAAAAGGAACTCGCTCGAAAGCCGCAAGTCTCTCTTCAGAAGGAGTGGACAAAAGAGGAACTGGAAGACTTCATTATGAACAGATTGAAACTTCCTACAGTTGGCATGTTGTTCTCCTTGCTCGATTCTCCGATGGTCGGAGACGATCTGGTGGGGAAAATAAACGAGTTTCTGGAGATGAACGAGAGCGAACTGGTCAAAGGACCAATGGCGTTGGGCGCTATAATGGGAGCTCTTTCAAAACACTACTCGGGAATCAAGGAAGAGCTTGTGGTGCGAGAGGGAAAGAGGTATAGACTTGCAGATAAATACAGAGCTATAATATCGGAAATCAGAGCGGGCTTTGAGAGAGCATTACAGACAAATACTCGTTAAACGGCTCTTAGCGCTCGTTTCTTGCTGTTTGGATAGTACAAGATGCATCCTGTCAAAAAAATGCGTTACAGGGCAATATACGAGATGTAATTCTATAATGCGCCTCTAATAAGACTTACAGAACACCGTATAGAGAATGAGCTGTGTTATAATACAATATATGAGTCATAATGACTATTATGACTCATAATGTAGGACAATTTGGGGGTATGTATGGAGTTTGTCGAAGCCGTCGAGAGATTCAAGGACAATATGGAATATGTTAGGAATATGTCATTCAACACCATCGCAGCATATCTTTCGGATCTTCACCACTTTCAGTTGTTTCTAGAGAGTCATAATACAGATTTTAAAGAGGTGAAGAGAAGAGACATCGAACTTTTCGTGAAGGAGTATTCTCAGGGTAAGTACTCCAGGAAGAGGCCTTCAGCAACTACCGTCTCGAGGAACCTCTCAACTATTAGGTCATTCTATACATTTCTTTATATAAGCGGTACGGTTGGCAAGGTCCCTACGAAGCTCATAAAGAACCCTAAGACGAGACGCAGGATCCCCGACTACATAAGTCATGATGAGGTAATGAAGATCATATCGTCTTTCAAGGAAACCAATCTTGGCAAGAGAAACAAGGCTATTGTGGCGGTGATGTACTTCTGTGGACTGAGAGTCAGCGAAGTATGCAAACTAAGACTCGGTGATCTTAGGATGGGTAATTCGCCAGCTGTAAGAATACTGAGCGGAAAGGGAAATAGAGACAGGGAGGTTCCTCTGAACGATCAGGTCCTTGCCATAATTAAGGATTACCTCCAGATAAGGAAGGATTTCCCCCTTAGCGAGTATGAGGATCATGTCTTTATCGGGACCCGTGGGGAGCCGATGGCGAGGAACGTTATTCCAAAAGTACTGAATACACAAGTAAAACTTGTATATCCAGAGAAACGAGTCACTCCGCATATATTCAGACATAGTTTTGCTACACAACTTCTACAAAAAGGAGCAAGTATAAAAACAGTACAGGAATTACTGGGCCATGCTAATCTTTCTACAACTAGTATATATTTGCATATAACCGACAGAGAAAAGAGAGCGGCTGTACAATTGCTTTCTGATTAATATGCTAGTATAGATTGCGGAGTCTTATGATGATAGATATTCACAATCATACAATTTTCTCAGACGGAAGGAATACGGTCGAGGAAGTTATTCAGTCGGCTTCACTCAAAGGGCTTCATGTCGTCGGCATATCAGATCACTTCGACCCTTACGTCTCTCAGGAAGTCTGCTTGCAGCCCGAAGAAACGGGGGGCTATCTGAAGGAGATCAAGAGCTTTGAGGGGAAGTTTCCCATCAAGATACTTGCCGGGCTTGAACTGGGTCTTCAGTCCCAGGGTATTCTCTTGCCTTTTGAGGAGATGGATTTCTTCATCTACTCAGTCCACACGGTTCCGGGAAGGCCAGATCTGAAGACTCTTGAGGACCCTTGGGATATCTACCTTCGCGAGGCGACTCTAGCAGTTGATTTGATCGAGAAACCGGGTTTTCTTGGCCATCTCGATTTCCTCAGAAGGCATATTCCTTACGCAAAGCCTCCTAGATCCGGACCGCAGATGGATCAGCTGCTTATGAAGCTGGTATCCTGTCATGTGGGGCTTGAAGTCAATACTTCGGGCTGGATGTACGGAATCGGAGACCCTACCCCTCAATCATGGGTGATAGAGAGATACCTCGAACTCGGAGGACGTCTACTGACTATAGGCTCTGACTCTCATAGAGCATATCAGGTGGGGAGCTACAGTTCACAGGCCGTTTCTCTTCTATATAAGCTTGGAGTTAAAGAGGTATTCTACTGTGAGAAAGGTAGTTACGTTTCCCACTCGATTGCGGAGGCGAGATGAGCGAAAGACAGTTCACGGGATTTTCAGGTGAGACCATTTCATTTCTCATGGATCTCGGGATGAACAACAACCGTTCCTGGATGGATAAAAACCGTGATCGGTATCGTGTGTGCTTGCTTGAACCCTTCAAGGCACTTGTAAGTGAACTTGCGCCCTTCATGGAAAGGCTAGATCCCTTTGTGGAAGTGAGACCTCAGGTTGGAAAGACCATAAGCAGAATAAGTCGGGATGCAAGGCGCAACAAGGGAAAGCCTCCCTACAGAACCAATATGTGGTTCACTTTCAGGGTGCCAGGGCCCGACTGGAAGGACTCTCCCGGATACTTTTTTGAGCTCTTTCCCGACAGATACCGGTACGGTATGGGATTCTACTTCCCATCTCGAGAGACTATGAGTAAGATCCATGAAGAAATAGCGAAGAATCCATCGAGGTTTACAGAAAAGACTCGTATTCTGAGAGAGAGCGATTTCTCGGTTTTCGGAGAGAAGTACAAGAGAAGACGGAAAAGAGAAGGAGTCTCCGAAGAGCTGCTCGAATGGTTTCAATATAGAGACTTCTACATCGCTGCCAATCGGGAGATAGACGACGTTTTAATGACTTCAGCGTTAGTTGATCATCTGAAGATAAAATTCTCTTCACTTTCAGAGCTGTACGAATACTTCTGGGAGCTTAAGATGAAAGCAATCGAGGATTAGCAGTCGGTAAATGGATCTACAGGTTTTTACAGAGGTGATCAGAGATCCTTTTTGACGCAGTACCATAGAGCTGCTCGAATGGTTTCAATATAGAGACTTCTACATCGCTGCCAACCGGGAGATAGACGACATTCTAATGACTTCAGCGTTAGTTGATCATCTGAAGATAAAATTCTCTTCACTTTCAGAGCTGTACGAATACTTCTGGGAGCTTAAGATGAAAGCAATCGAGGATTAGCAGTCGGTAAATGGATCTACAGGTTTTTACAGAGGTGATCAGAGATCCTTTTTGACGCAGTACCATCTCCGAACGGATTTCTAGCCTTCGCCATACGCTCATATTCCCGTGAATCGCTGAGAAGTCTCATTGTCTCCATGAAGACGGCTTCTCTACTTGTTCCTACAAGCTTGGCAGTACCTGCTTCGATCGCTTCTGGTCTCTCCGTTGTGCGCCTCAGTACCAATGTCGGCTTTCCAAGAGCAGGGGCCTCTTCCTGGATTCCGCCAGAGTCCGTCAGTATGAGCTTTGATTTCTCCATCAAAGAAATGAAGGGAAGGTAATCGAGCGGATCAGTCAAGACTACCCTGTCGTGTTCTTCAAGCTCCGGATAGACGACTTCTCTGACGGCAGGATTGAGATGAACCGGAAAGACAACTTTCATCCGGGGGAACTCGTTGAGGACATCCTTTATTGCTTTCATAACTTCCTGCATCGGTCTTCCCCAGTTTTCCCTTCTGTGCATGGTTACTAGAATGTAGTCATCACCCTCCACACCAAGCGCTTCTCTGAAGCTCGAAGTAAGCCTGGACTTGTTGCTTGTTACCCACAGCAGGGCATCGATGACAGTATTGCCTGTAACAAGCATGTTTTCTTCAGGCACTCCTTCTTTAAGCAGGTTCAGCTTTGATTTCTCAGTTGGTGGATAGTGGTACGTTGAAATGACTCCGTTGAGCCTTCTGTTGACTTCTTCAGGAAAGGGATCGTAAACGTTGGCGGTCCTCAGCCCCGCTTCAACATGACCAACTGGGATCTTATGATAGAAAGATACCAGGGCGCCCGTGAAAGTAGATGTGGTATCACCCTGAACGAGCGTTGCATCAAACTTGTTTTGCGAATATATCTCGTCGAGTTTTTCGATCAGTCTGGAAGTAAGGCCCGAAAGAGACTGCCTTTGTTGCATGATATTCAGATCAAAGTCGGGTTCTATGCCGAAGAGTGAGAGAACCTGATCGAGCATCTCTCTGTGCTGGGCCGTAGCAATTACAACAGGCCTAAGAGAGGAATTCTTCAGCGCCAGATAGACAGGAGCCATCTTCACTGCCTCCGGTCTGGTTCCGAATATCAGAGCTACCTTTTTCATACTCATCAGCCTTGGGGCTTTCCCTCCTTAGGATCATTCGTAATAGCCATGCTCAGTATATCATAGTTATCAACTTGGCTCGTGACTGGATATCTGAGACTTCTCTCCTATCCAATCCTTCGACCATGTATTATAATCTTCTCTGGAGGTTTCTATGACGGCTAGCACGGTCAGAAGCACGGCTCTTTTTGCAATAGCAACGTTGTTATCAAGAATTACGGGTCTCGTCAGAGACTCCCTTTTTGCCAGCTATTTCGGCACGTCGGCTCAGTACGACGCATATTTAGTTGCGATCATGATTCCCTTCTTTCTCAGAAAGATCTTTGCAGATGGAGCGATGACGATGGCTTTCGTTCCAGTATTCAACGAGAAGCTGAAGAGCTCGAGAGAGAGAGCTTTTATGTTCGCTTCTACCGTTCTCATATTCGTAGTTATTGTCTCGGGCGCGATTTCAGCAGCGGGAAGCATATTCTCTGACGGGGTTGCCTCTGTCTTTGCCGGAGGTTTCGATCAATCAGCACTTGAACTGACCTCTCAACTTATAAGGATTTCCTTTCCGTTTATTGTACTAGTATCTCTTTGGGCAGTCTACTGCGGTGTTCTCAACAGTCTCGATGCCTTTTTCATTGCGGCAGTCTCACCAATGTTCATAAATCTCTCGACGATCGCTGGAATTTTGCTTTCAGGAAGGTTCTCAACTCCAATTGTCGGTCCTACGATCGGATTTCTTGTCGGAGGAGTCATCCAGCTCGGCGTGGTCGCTCTCTCCGCAAGATCAAAGGGTTTTGTCTTCAAGCCGGGCTACAACAAAAGCGATGTCAGGGAGTTCCTGCTCCTGTTCCTTTTTTCTGCGATTTCCCCGGCGATCAACGAAATCAACTCCTTTGTCGATATTAGAGTGTCAACTGAGCTTGGGAGGGGAGCCGTATCGAGTCTTGGATACGCCCAGCGGCTCTATCAGCTTCCTCTAGGCGTCTTCGCAATCGCGGTGGCCACGGTAGCGCTTCCGAAACTTTCAAAACTTACCGGAGAAGGTTCTAAAGAGAAATTCAGGAGTTCTCTATGGGACGCGTTAACCGTTCTCGCCTTTTTGATTATCCCCTCAACACTGGGACTTCTTGTTCTCGGCGAAGGGATTGTCCGTATTCTGTTTGAGAGAGGTTCGTTCACTCCTGCAGATACGGCCTTAACCACAGCCCTCCTTTACGGGTACACTCTGGGACTTCCTTTCTATGGATCTTACGGTGTTCTATCAAGGGCATATTATGCAAGGAAGAGCCCCAGGACGCCCACAATAATCTCTGCGATCATGGTTGGTGTGAATGTGGTTCTCGATATATTGCTCGGTTTTACAATAGGACCTTTGGGTGTGGCATTAGCGACAAGTATTGCGGGAATTGTCGGTACAGTCATCGTATCGGCAGCACTCCTCAGATGGACCGGATATGAAAAGGCGAAGGTAACGGCCATGCTGAAAATCATCGTTGCTTCTCTTGTCATGTCCGGACTAATGCTTTTTGGGAAGGCAGTCTTTGGAACGGGATCTATTTCAACGTTGATAACTCTGACTGCAGGGACCGCAGTGTACTTTCTATTTATAAGAATTCTCGGGCTTGGTAACTTAATGAAATTCAAGAATCTGCTGAGAGGAAGAGAAAGTTAGTCTCTAGATCTCCTGGAGCTGGATGGGAACATACTCCATCCTTTCACAGTAGAAGATCTCTTCTACGCCAATCTCCTTTAGCAAAGAGACGGCGTCGTGTATGTAGCTGCCAACGTCCTCCTTGCGGTGAGAATCCGACCCGGCAGTTATGACCCTTCCCCCAAGAGAAACATACCTCTCCACGATCCAGCGCTGCGGGCTCGGTTCTTTGTACGGGTACCGCCAGCCGGATGTGTTAATCTCTATTCCGATTCCAACTCGAATAAGCCTTTTCAGTAATTCGTCCAGAAGAATTCGATTATCAAGAGGTCTATGACCTGGAATATACCTTCTCAGAAAATCTATGTGACCGAAGAAGCCTGGCCTCTCTATTTCCGAAATCGCCTCGATAGCCTCTTCCAGGTAGAGCGTCCAAAGGTTCTCTACCGAAAGATCAGTTACTCCCGGTACTCCATGTACCGAATAGATGAAGTAATCGAAGTCTCCATCAGGCGGTATCTTAGCGCATGACTGGAGACCTACTTCAAGTCCGGATAGAACCTTTATGTTCGACTTCTCTTTTAGGCTGGAGAGACTCTCCAGATAGCCCTCCGGATCCTTGAGCCTGTAGCTGAATGGGAAAGAAGTGTCGAGATCGTCATGATCGGAGATGCCTATCACTTTCAAGCCCTTTCCAGCGGCTTCTTTCACGATCTCTTCTATAGGCGTGTCGCTGTCTGGAGAAAACAAGCTATGATTGTGAAGATCTATCGGCAATTCTCAGTCACCGTCACTTAGAAGCTTCTCAAGTTCTGCCTTCAATGTCTTTTCGATCTTCCCTCTGAATACGGCTAGAGAAACGGGAAGAGTTCCACTAACAGATACTTCGCTTTCAGTGACATTCAAATAGCCATCGGTCTTAATCCCTGCCGCTTTCAGATGAAACTCGAGAAAATCATCTTTCCAGGACGAATCCAGAGTGAACTTCCCTTCATAATCACTCTTAAGCTCTTCGATTCTTCTCATTAACTTCTTCTTGGCGTTCTTACTGCCCAGATCATGATTTACAGTTACTGATAGCTCTTTCAATTGGATCACCTCACTCAATTGTATAGTAAACAAGTGGTCAGGAGTGTAAGCAGTTCTCATGGTAAAATTTTACGGAGGGTTTGAAATGAAGAAGATCTACTTAGTCATTGACACAGAGACCACCGGGTCCAGTCCGCTCTCTGGTGATAGAATTCTCGAAATAGCGGCGATCCCGGTGTATGGGAACAAAATCCTGCACAATCTCTCATTCCAGTCTCTTGTGAATCCACTTGTTATGATACCGGCGCAAATAACAGGGATTCATGGACTGAAGAACGAAGATGTGTCGGAAGAGCCCACTATGGCAGAGGTCTTTCCAAGATTTCGCGACTATGTTGGTGGGGCGACACTCGTGGGACACAACATCGTGAACGATATGACTTTCTTCGATATCGCATCGAAGGAAACGGGAGTGCTGCCACTTGTAAACAACTATATAGACACGATTGACATCGCTCATGAGGTTTTTTTCGAAGGTCCATACAGCCTCACCAATATTGCCAAGAGATTGAAGATAAGAGATGTTCCTACTCACAGAGCTATGGACGATGCGAGGGTAACAGCGAAGGTCTTCCTTGCCTTGGCTAGGAGACTGGGCGGAGTATTCGAAATGATCAAGTATGAAAAGAAGTGGAGGGGTTAGGTTTGATTAAGGATTTCATTCTCGACACCAACGTTCTGGTTCACGATCCGTATTGCTTTGTTAATTTCGAGGACAATAACATTATTATCCCCTTTCCCGTTCTGGAAGAGATAGATAAACTGAAGAAGAACTCAGGTTCTGTCGGTCAGAATGCAAGGAAGGTTAACAGGTTTCTCGATTCCTTAAGATCAAAAGGGAGACTCACAGAGGGGATAAGGCTTGAATCAGGAGGTACACTGCGTATTGCAGTGTTCAACGAATTCAAGAGCAAGCTGCCGCCTTTTGCTGCAAACGACTACAAAGACAACGCCATTCTGCTTTACATGATGGAGCTTAATCTCGTAGAGAAACTACCTGTCATTTTAGTCAGCAAAGACATAAACATGCGAGTAAAGGCAGATATTATGGGACTTAAAGCAGAAGACTATTTGCATGACAAGGTAGAGATCGACGACAAGCTTTCAGGCATAACGACAGTAGATGATGCTTCTCTCAGGGATGAATTCATAAATAAGGACGAGCTGTCAACTGGAAGACTGCCAGAACCTGTCGGGGCGAATGAGTTTGTCGATTTCGGACGAGAGATTTTCGGAAGAGTTGTACCGGACGGGAAGAAGATAGTTCCTCTTGAAGTATCGATGGAGTCTGGCAGTTGGGGTATAAAACCGAGAAACCGCGAGCAGATGATGGCAATGGAGCTTCTGTTGGACGATAGCGTAAGGGTCGTGTTCATACCTGGAATGGCTGGCACCGGAAAGACTCTAATCTCTCTTGCTTGCGGCTTGAGAAAAGTAGTGGATGAGAAGAAGTACGAGAGGCTCCTGGTGGCAAGGCCGATCATTCCAATGGGCCAGGACATCGGCTATCTTCCCGGTTCGATGGAAGAGAAGATCAACCCGTGGATGACTCCCATATACGACAATCTCTATATGTTGTTCAACAACCGCCACATGGACCTGAATGCCTTCATGAAGAAGGAAGAGCAACTTCAGGTAGAGGTTTTAAGTTACATTAGGGGGAGGTCCATTCCCAATCAATACTTCATCATCGATGAAGCCCAGAATCTTTCGCCTCACGAAATCAAGACGATTATTACGAGGGTGGGCGAAAACACGAAGATAGTCGTGATCGGCGACCCCTATCAGATTGATAATTCATACCTTGATGCATACAGTAATGGGTTGACCTACTCCGCCTCAAGGCTTACAAACAAATCGCTTGCGGGCCACGTGACCCTAACAAAGGGTGAGCGCTCTGAACTGGCGAGTCTGGCTGCCGAGCTGCTGTGAGGTTGTCGGATGAATGAAGCACTGGAGTATGATCTCTTTATTAGGATCAGGCCGGAAGACATCCACGTATTGTGTTATATTGCAGAAGCAGAAGACAATCTGATGAATATAAGGCATGTCACAGATGAAGGTCTACTCAAAATCATCGTTCCTGCTGATCTGCTGGAGGAACTCAAGAGTTTCCTTCAGAGTATCAAGAAGCGGATAGATTTGGAAGTGGTGGAGATTCGTGCGAATCCTGGACATACTTGATAGTGCCGTACCAAACGACAAAGCCGAGAATGTGAGGAAGATAGACTACGACAAGCTCCGGAGGCTAGGTTACAACACCATTCTCTTTGACTACGACAACACGATAGCAGTCTGGAGAGAGCCGTTCGATATGAGGAATAAGTCGGTAATCGACGATCTCATAGCTGCCGGGATGAAGGTCGCTGTTGTCACAAACGGTCCGCAATCCAGAGTGAGGAACCTAAGAGACCTCTTTGGAGAAAAACTCAGGATTTATCACTCGATGAGAAAGCCCGGTACCAAGGAACTCCGGAAGGTTCTGAGCGATATGAAGTCGCGGCCTGAGAAGACGGTAATAATAGGAGACCTTTTCTTCACAGATATTATTGCGGGGAACAGAATGGGGATGTATTCGATCTTGGTGGCACCACTGGTCGATATTAGCCAGAAGTGGTATAAGAGGCTTCTGGGGACGATGACGATTGCAGCTTATTTTGTCTTCTTCTTCAGTATTGGCTGGATCTTCAGAACGGGAAGGCTGGCCACGCCTCATTTGTTTGCCGAAGGCGTTATGGACATTGATTTTGATGCGTTGAAGGAGTCCGGTTATAAACTTGTGATCTTCGATTTCGACAATACCCTTGAGCCCTGGGGAGCAAGCTCGGTCTCGAAGGAGAAACGGTTGCTTCTCAGCAGAGTGGAAAGACTGGGTATGGAGGTCGTTCTAATTTCAAATGGCAAGCCGGGCAGGCTCGGCAGAATCGATGATGAGCTGGATTCAATAAGGGTAATCAGCCGAGCTAGAAAGCCTCTGACATTCAAAGCGAAACGAGTGCTTAAGGACTTTGATATTCCATCATACAAGACAGTGGTAGTGGGAGACCAGCTCTTCACAGATATGATTATGGGTAATCTTCTAGGGGCGTACACAATAAAGGTCGAACCTATTTCGGAGAGAGAATTCTTCTGGACGAAGCTTGTAAGAATGGTAGAAGGTCTTCTTCTAAGCAAAATGAAAAAGCATCCAGAGGTGGAGGCGCTTGATAGATGAGATGTAGCGGATGTGGTGTGGAACTACAGCATGAAGACCCGGAAGAACTGGGATACCTACCTGAATCGGTTTTGGAATCGAGGCTCCAGGCTGGCAAGGAGATAATGTGCCGAAGGTGTTTCTTGATAAAGCACTATAGTTCTTTGCCTGAGAACGATTCCGTGTCACATACACTCGATAACCTTAACGAGTACCTGAAGCTTGCGCGAGAAGTGATTTACGTAATCGATATCTCCGATTTTGACGGCACCTACAGGAAGGATATTTCTCAACTACTCAAGAACCATTCCGTTCACTATGTTTTAAACAAGATAGATCTCCTTCCCAAAGAGGTGAAGGTTGAAGAGATAAGGGAGTGGGCGTCGGACATTATCAAAGAGCCTGTGAGCAGAGTGAGACCCGTCTCTGTACTGGGCAAGTACGGACTGAATTCGCTTTACGCCTATATGAAGTCCGCAGCGGAGGAGTTTGTCTCGATAGGAGTGACTAATGTTGGAAAGTCCTCTCTTCTGAATGGACTCATGCGTTCAGAAGAGATAATAGTGAGTCGTTTCCCAGGAACAACTGTAGAGGTAGCTTCGAAGACTCTGAAAAACTCAGCTGTGACCGTTTACGATACTCCGGGGATTTTCACGAACGACAGGTTGACGGATTTGATGAGTACCGAGGATCAGAGCAGGCTTCTTGCCAGAAAAAGACTCAAAAAATCTACTTTTCAATTTCATGATGTTCGAACGGTTTTCCTTGGCGGATTCGTGAAGATAGACGCGAAGAATCAGAGCGATCCAGTCGGGATATTTCATACTTTTGTCCCGGAGAGCGTCTCGGTGCATGAAACTAACCCGAACACCGCGGCCAATGAATGGGATAGTTGGTTCGGCGATATACTGAGACCTCCCTTTGATAGATCGAAAAGAGGTAAGTATAGATGGGAGGCTAAGGAATTCAGGCTTCGTACCGGTCAGGAGCTTCACATATGCGGCCTGGGGTGGATAAACGTAGCTAAAGGTCCACTTACAATAGTTCTAACCAGGCCTAAGAACGTAGCTCTGAAAGTGAGAAAAGGACTCGTGGGTCCTAAGAAGTTCAAGAAGAATAGATAACTGGAGGTGTTTTTGTGAAGCTGAAGCAACCTGCGATTAAAGCTGGAGTTTCGAATCGGCATTTGCATCTGAGTGAGGAAGACATCGGTAGACTCTTTGGAAGTGGTCATCAGCTCACTCCAATAAAGGATCTGGGTCAACCCGGACAGTTTGCATGTGACGAAAAAGTGATCCTTGTCGGTCCGAAGGGAGCAATAACAGGAGTGAGGGTACTGGGGCCCGCAAGAAAGGCAACACAAATAGAAGTATCCAGAACCGATGCCTTCTCTCTGGGGATCAAACCCCCGATAAAGGATTCTGGCGACCATGCCGGGACTGCCGGTCTCACGATTGTAGGACCAAAGGGGACGGTTGTACTGAACTCAGGAGTGATGCTGGCAAAAAGACACATACACATGACTCCTGAGGATGCAGAAGTCTATGGTGTGAAAGACAAGGATATCGTTATGGTTTACGCGGAAGGTGCAGGGACTAGAAGGGTAATCTTCGACGATGTTCTAGTCAGAGTACATTCCAGCTATGCGCTTGAATTCCATGTCGATGTTGACGAGGCCAACGCTGCAATAATTAACAACAACGATCCTGTATACATAATAGAGGAGCTATAGTGATCTACTTGGGAACGAGCGGATATTCATTTCCCGACTGGGTAGGAACTGCTTACCCCGAAGGAATAAGCTCTTCCCAGATGCTCAGGTATTATCACTCTGTCTGGAAGTTCAATTCTGTTGAACTGAATTTCACATACTACAGGATGCCATCGCTGAAGACGATAACAGGCATTTTACGGAAGATTCCAGGGGAGATGACTTTTTCTGTGAAGGCGCCTGGCCGGGTGACTCATGAATTATGGAAGGGTGATTCAAGGGGCCTAAGGGAAGTCTCAAGTGAGTTCTTTAGTGCTTTGCTTCCAATGAGAGAAGAGGGCAAATTGGGTCCGACTCTCTTTCAGTTCCCCTGGTCTTTCAAATTCAATGAAGGAAACGTGATGTATCTTGAAGAGGTTGCCGACTCTTTCGATCCAGAGAGTAATCTTCTCGCTTTCGAGTTCAGACACGATAGTTGGGCGAACAAGGCCACTTTTGAAGCTCTGGAGAGGATTGGCGGAATACCCGTCACGGTCGATGAACCATCTATCGGCGAGTTGTTTCCTTATATCCCCAGCGCCGGTGCCAAAGGTGCTTATTTCAGGTTCCACGGCAGAAACTCGAACTGGTTCAGAAGTAGCGGAAGCGAAAGATACAACTACGATTATTCGGAAGTTGATCTGAGAAGTTTTGCCCTCGATGTGCTAGAATTTCATAAACGTGATATGCCCGTCTATGTGTTCTTTAACAACTGCTACATGGGTAGGGCAATTCATAACGCTCTTCAATTGAGAGAAATGCTAGGAGGTGCCTGAATAGACGATGACGTTTCCTGATTATATAAATGTTGTTTTGAGGATGATAGCTGAGGGAAATGAAAGCCACGAGATTTACGAACAGCTCCAAAAGCTGGGACTAAGAGAAGCAGAGATTGCCGAAGTCTACAATGCGGTTGTCGGCATTATTTCTTCGGGTTCAGAGTCGACAGAGACCATTCTGGACGGTGAATACGACCCCAGGAAGAGAGTCTTCCTTGATGAAGAACTTAGAGCCATCATGACCGTTCCCGGTCTGTATAAGTCGCTGCTATGGGGAGCGATTTCTTCTGGAGAGTTCGAGAGAACTTTGACAGATTTCTCTATGAATAATTAAAAACCCGCCTTAAAGGCGGCGGGTTTTTTCATACAATCCATTTCGCAGCAGGTATGAAGTATCTGTCAGGCAGCTTGTCAGGGTTTGGAATTACCCTTACGGTATAGGCCAGATCGCCCTCTTCGGATACGGTGAACTTTCCTCCGTAAACGTATTCTCCATGAACGTCTTCCTTAACGAGCTTCATAGGGTACAGACTGAAACTGTCCAGCTCTCCTTCTTCGTTCATCTTTGCTACGAAGATCTCGACGAGAACTTCAGAGGGATCGAGTGTGCCCAGATAGATATTTGCCGATAGAGATATCTCCTGACCTACCTTCACTGACTTGGCTGAGGATTCTCCCTGCACGTTAGGTTTGATCCTTATGGCGTTCCAGCTGGAACTGAACTTGTCTTTCCACACGGCTGCGCTCTTGGCGAGTTTGAAGCCATCTCTTTCAGCCTCTTCAGAAAGATCTGCAGCGGGGAAATACAGATCGTTCGCATAGTCAATGACCATCCTGTGAGTATTGAATCTACTCCCAATCTCCTTTATGGAGTTCTTCATTCTTTTCGCCCATTGTCTTGCAACACCGTCTTTGTCTCTTGAGTAATAGAGAGGTATTATCTCCTTCTCCAGAGTGCTATATATCGAGACCGAGTCTATTCTGTCCTGGAGCTCATGGTCCTTGTAGTCTCTGTTGTCTCCTATGGCCCAGCCGTTTTCCCCGTTGAAGCCTTCAACCCACCAGCCATCGAGTACGCTGAAATTTAAAACGCCGTTCATGCCGGCCTTCTCACCGCTCGTTCCGCTGGCTTCGTGCGGTCTCCTCGGCGTATTGAGCCAAATGTCAACCCCGCTGACAAGATGCCTGGCGATATTCATGTCGTAGTTCTCGACGATGATTACTCTGCTCTTGAACTCGGGGGTTCTGGAAATCTCATAAAGCTTTCTTATGAGCTCCTTGCCGGGATCGTCTGCAGGATGGGCCTTTCCGGCAAAGACAAACTGGACAGGTCTTTCAGAGTTAGTGATTATTGATTTCAATCTGTTGATGTCCTTAAAGATAAGAGTTGCGCGCTTGTATGTAGCAAATCTCCTGGCAAAACCAACTGTGAGCACATTTTCGGGAAGGGCTTCCTCTACTTCCAGAAGATCTTCTATCGTCTCACCTAGTCTCATTCTCTGTTTCTTAAGCCTGCCCTGAAGAAATCCTCTTGCCCTTGACTTGAGGGACATGTGAAGCTCCCAAATCTCTTTTTCGGGAATGCTATCGACCCCTTCCCACACCTCTGGGTCGTATACCTTTTCATGCCAGCCTTCAGGCAGGTACTTGTCGAGCAACTCGACGAGGTTAGGATTGAGCCACGTCCAGATATGGACACCGTTCGTCACGTGGGTTATTGGAACCTCAACTGCGGGCAAATCCGGATATATGTGGTTCCACAGGTTTCTGCTCACTCTTCCGTGTAGCTTGCTTACGCCATTGGCGAGCGCAGACAATCTCAACGCTAGAACGGTCATGCTGAAGTGTTGGCCCCCGCCAGGAAGCTTTTCAATCCCTAGATCTATGAATTCGTCTCTTTCGGCCTTCATTTTGCTCCAGAAGTCCCGGAAGTACTTGTCAATCATGTCAAGACTGAACGTATCATTGCCTGCAGGGACCGGTGTGTGAGTTGTGAAGACACTGCTCGTCTTGACAATCATAGAAGCCGTCGAGAAATCCATTGAGTCTTTCTGAACGAGCTCTCTTATTCTTTCGACCGACAAAAAGGCGGCGTGACCCTCGTTCATATGCCAGACTTTTGGAGAGTATCCGAGCATTCTTAGGGCTCTAACTCCACCGATGCCTAACAGTATTTCCTGCTTTATTCTCATCTCGCGATCTCCACCATACAGAGTAGCCGTGATCTTTCTATCATCGGGCTCGTTCTGAGGGATATCGGTGTCGAGAAGATAAAGCGACGTTCTGCCTATGGCTGCCTTCCATATCTTAGCCCATACTTTTCTTCCGGGAAAATCAACATTCACGAACACTTCATCACCGGAAGCGTCCAGCGCAGGAATTACCGGGAAGTCTTCAAACTCATAGGAATGATACATGTTCTGCTGCCATCCAGATTCATCTATCATCTGCTCGAAGTATCCATTCCTGTACAGAAGGCCGACTGCGACGAAGTTAAGTCCTAGATCGCTTGCTGTCTTAAGATGATCACCGGCTAGGATTCCAAGGCCGCCCGAATAGATTGGAAAGGATTCATGAAAGCCATACTCCGCACAGAAGTACGCTATACACTGATTCTTTCGCTCACCATGGGCCCTTTCAAGCCAGGTGTCCTTTCCAGCAATATACTCATCGAATTGCCTTACTACGCTTTCGTACATTTCCGCGAAGTCTTTGTCTTCAGAGAGTTCATAAAGCCTGTTCTGGCTGACCCTACGAAGCAAACGCACCGGACTTCTCTTCTCCTGATACCACATCTCAGGATCCATGTATCTGAACATTTGCTGAGCAGGGTAATTCCAGCTCCACCAAAGGTTTCTCGCAATCTCTTCGAGTCTATTCAGTTTTTCCGGCAGTCTCGGTACCGCCATAACCTTTTCAAGGAAGTACATCAATATACCCTCCTAAATTCTGGTGTTATGTCCAATTATACCTTGTTAGGAACGATCTTGCTCTTTTATTGTGCTCTTGCTCATTGTCACTGGTCGGTATGCCAAACAAAAAAGGGAGCACTGCTCCCTTTTTATATCTGTTGGACTATTCTGCATTATGGCCTTTTACGGATACCTCTTTTCTTGTCGAGTCTTCTCTTAAAGGCAGATATCTTCTCGCCGCTATCTCTCATGAACTTGGCCAATTTCTTTTCGAAGTCCTGACTTGTCGTTCCTTCTTCTGAACCCTTGGCCTTGAGATCTTTGATTGACAGTTCCCACTTTCCGTCCTTCGTCGTCCCAAGAACCTTTGCTTCCACTTTCTGACCGACTTTGAGATAGTCTTCAATGTTCTTCACGTACTCTCTTGCCACTTTGGAAATATGAATGAACCCTTCCTCACCGCTTTCAAGATTTACGTACGCTCCGAATTTCTTGACAGAAGTTACACTTCCCTCAACAACGGTACCCACTTTCACACTCACATGACTAACCTCCAATTGACTATATACTTGAGAGAGCGCAGAGCGCAGACTCAGTAATTGTCTCCGTATTTGTTTCTGAACTTCTGTACTCTTCCTTCAGTGTCGAGAATCATTGAAGATGCATCTCCACGGAAGAAGGGGTGGCAGCTGGAACAAAGGTCAATCTTTATGTTGTCCTTTGTCGAGAAGAATTTGTGTTCTGCGCCACAGGTACACTTTACGGTAATCAGCTTCATCTCAGGGTGCATTTCTTTTTTCATCGGGGCTTCACCTCTTCATGTTGTAATTTGCACAAAACTCATTATATCATAGAGAGGAAAGCGTGTCAAAGACTTACTTATGGCTGAAAGCTGTCGTAGAATGGAGAATAGTGATGATTACAGATGTTTTGAGTAGACTCAAACAGTCGGCCTCTTCTCAGGGCTTCTATACTTATTATAGCAAAAGAAAGGAACACATCGAAAGACTGTCCAGTCACCTTAAGAAGAACCCTGTGAGTAGTGCAGCAATCGCAAAGGTAAGAAAACGGATTCCCGATCTGAGCTCTCTCTCTTATGAAGAGATGGAGTTTTCAATAGACATCCTTAGAGAACGAGACAAATCACCTGAAGAAAGGGTCGATTATGTTTCGTCTCTGTCGGAAGCTTCTCTGGCCAGTATCGGTCATTTGCTTTTCTTGATCGATCCCAGAAATAACCCGCCCGTTACCGGCCCTATCATAAAGGAAATCAAATCGGTAGACGACTATAAAGAATGGCTTTCCTTCTGTAAGTCAATCGGCAGACATGGAATCCAGAACTTCGTCATGCTTGAGGCGGCGCTACTGTACGAGAGAGACGATTTGGCCCAGAAACCCGATCTTGCTTACAGAGTTGGCCAAGCGGTGTATACTAACATCACTGAACTCGAGCTGTTGAGAGGGGCGATTTCCAATCTGTCCAGACAGGAGAGGAGAGGACTGGCGAATCTAAAGTTCACGCATCCGTATGTGAAAACGGTCCTCTTATCTAGTCACGCAAGATCGGTAGTTGTAGATGGAAGCAATATAGTATTCTCGAAGAGCGAACATGCCGATCTTAACAGAATCGATGACCTCTTCCTTAGAATGTCGTTTTGTAGAATCGCCTTGTTCCCTTACAGGATCGTCTTTGATGCCAACATCAGGTATACTCTCGGCGGTTTCCAGCAGGAAAGCCTTAACAGACTGCTCTCGTTGCCACAAGTCGAGACCTATTCACCTGCTGATGATAGGATAATCTTCCTCGCGAGAGAGAACAACTCAGTGGTTGTCACCTACGATAGATTCCTGGATCATTTGGTTGATGATATAAAGATAGTGCGGCCGGAGGACATAGATGAAAGTCTCAGACTTTGATTACGATCTTCCACAAGAATTGATTGCTCAGGAACCCGCTGATCCGAGAGACAGCTCTCGACTACTTGTGATCAACAGGGAGACAGGCCTATTTGAACACAGAGTCTTCTCAGAAATCACTGAACTCCTTCGTCCGGGTGATGTTCTGGTGTTGAACAACAGTCGGGTCGTCCCGGCGAGACTAATAGGTAGAAAGGAAACAGGTGCCAGTGTGGAAGCCCTCTTGATAGAAAAACTGGGCTCAGGCCTCTGGAAAGCGATAGTGAGACCTGGTTCCAAGATCAAGCTGGGAAATGAGCTTATCTTCAGAAGCATCTCTTGTAAGGTCGTAGAACACTGTGAAGACTCTAGCAGAGTCCTTGACTTCCATGGAGCTGCCGATGAAGAGATAAAAGAGGCCGGTCTCCTTGCGATTCCTCCGTATATTCACAAGTATCCGGATAATCCCGAGTCTTATCAGACGGTGTATTCGCAGAGGGAGGGCTCAGTCGCTGCTCCTACCGCAGGGCTTCACTTCACGGATGAGCTTCTCGGATCCATTGAGAGCAAAGGAGTTGCTATCGAGTACATCACGCTTCACGTTGGAATAGGAACATTCAGGCCGGTGAAATCAGAGGTCTTGAATGAGCACAAAATGCATAGCGAGTACTTCACGGTATCATCGGAAACGGCAAAGAGGATAAATGACGCGAGAGCAGAACGCAGGAGAATTGTCGCTGTGGGTACCACAACAGTTAGAACTCTTGAAAGCATTGCGACACGACACGGGAAACTCGTGGGAGACAGCGGCCAGACGGATATATTCATCTTTCCACCTTACAGATTCCGGATAATCGACTCGCTTGTCACAAACTTCCATCTCCCGAAATCGACTCTCCTTATGCTCGTTGCTGCTTTTGCAGGGAGAGAATTGATTTTCTCTGCTTATAAACAGGCTATCTCTATGAAATACAGATTCTTCTCCTTTGGAGATGCATGTTTTATTATGTGAGCTTCGGGTAGATCATGACAGTCGGCGTTCGTAGCTATCTCTTACTCGCCGAGTTGACCCTGTTCCTCTTCTTCGAGCATCGGTGAGAAGAAATGGATCCACATCATCTTCAATATAATGCCAAACGGAACGGCAACAATCGCGCCAAAAAGCCCGAGCAACTGTCCTGCCACCACAATCATCAAAATGACTATTACTGGATTGATTCTGTTGTAGCCCTTCATGAATACCAGGAAAAGGATGAAGGCCGCCGCGTGAACTATTACTAAAACGACAAGGAGTATCAGGACAAGAACGAGATTCTGTGTGGATACGGCTAGAAGAACGAGGGGCACAATTTCAAGTGGTACTCCCACTATGGGTATGAGATTTGTAAAAGCAGCCCAGAGCCCCATTAGGAGGCTGTATTTCAATCCCATCGACTGAACCACAATGCCGACTACGATCCCCACAATCAATGCTATCAGAACTACCGAGATCACGTACCTCTCGAGGTTCTTGTACGTGTCTGAAAGGAAGTTGAGAGCAATATCGCGAATCCTCTTCGGATAGAGTCTTGGAGCGAACTCCTTAACTGTCAGAAAGTAGTAGCTTAGGTAGATCGCGCCCACTATCGTGAAGAAAAGAACGAACCCCGTGGTGGTTACGAAACTGGGCACCTTTTCCAGTATTCCCGGAAGGAATTTCATAAGGCTGTTCTGCACCTGAATGAGGAAATTTCTTACGCTTTCGTAAGTTGCCCTACGTCTTGCCGGATCGATGTTCTTCGGCATGAAGTATTCCACTACATCTTTCCACAGTTCCTGTGACTGAACTATCATTGCATTCTCCATTACGATGGCAGAAAGCGACTCGGCCACTTCGGGATTCAGATAGTTTGCCACGATGCCATGAATCTCGTCAAATGAAGCTTGCTTATGCTTGCTACTGCTGACAATCACAAGATAGTCACTGCGCTCTTTGAGAGTCTCCTCGAGCAGAGCGAGATCCTGTTCCAACCCCTCCGGGTTTGCAGGTATGGTCCTCATTACGTCAACGAAATAGTTCTTCAGATCTTTAGACAGTAGATCGAGCGAGTCGATCTCTTCATGAGAAAGCTGTGCGAGGAGGTCTTCGTCTGAAAGAAATCTGTCGATGTTCGCATTCACTTCGAAAGAGGTAATTTCAGCCTCCTGAACGGAAGGGAAGAAATCTCTGACAATATTGTAGAATTTCGAGGCCTCCTTTGCGACAGGAGTCGTCAGAAAGACAATCAAAAGAGTTATTCCTGCGAACATAATAGTCAGTCCAATTCCCAAAGAGATTGAACGCTTGATTCTAAAATACTTCTGTGCGAACCTTGCCCAGGGTTCAAGTAAAAGAACAACTGTGAAAGTCGCAAAGAGAATAACGGCAGTTCTTAGTGAAACCGAGAATACCACAAAGCAAATTGCAAGATAGAATAATGTGAATACCGCTGCTTGAAAACGAGGTTTCTTCAGTACTTCACGTCCCACGTCATGCCCCCTTCAAAGGGAGTTTAAAGAGTCTCTCGATTTCCGCCATCTCGCTTGTGATCCCCATTATAACTATCAGTTTGATTCTTGCTTTTATTGAGGACAACTCCTGAGCAAAGATCGCGCCTAAATCGGCCAGACTCTTTCCTCCACCAACATATCCATAAACTCCAAGAACCCTTCCCTTGAAACACCTTGAAGTAATGATAACAGGAAACTCTTTCGCTCTTATTAGGTATTTTACTACGTGATAGACTTCAACGGGTACGTTGCCTCTCCCAAATGTCTCAAGAACCAATCCTCTGAAGCCCAGCTCGGGCAGAATTCTGAGGATCGAGCCGTCATCGCCAGTGAAGGTCTTGACAAGGGCGACTTTCGGTTCAATCTTATCAACGTTAAAAACCGCTCTAAGCAAAGGCTTTCTGAAAAAGATAACTGAATCTTCGTCAACTATTCCAAGCGGGCCATGGCCAGGAGAGTCAAAGGTCGCAACGTTGCTGGTGTAGGTCTTTGTTACCTCTCTGGCTGCGTGGATTTCGTCGTTCAGGCAGACCATGGTTCCCATTCCAACTGCGAGCGGATTGACAGCAACTCTGACAGATGAGAGCACATTTCTTGGACCATCGGTTCCCATTTCGTCGATGTTCCTCATTGCTGCTGTGCAAATCACGGGTTTCTCGCTCCTTATTGTTAGATCGAGGAAGTAGGCCGTCTCCTCGAGAGTGTCCGTTCCGTGAGTAATGACTACTCCGCAAACTTCCTCCCTGTCTAAGAGTCCCTGCACCCTCTTAGAGAGGTTCCACATGGTCTCCGGGTTGATATAAGGGCTTGGGATGTTTGAAAACTCATGGTGCTCAACAAGAGCTACTTCTTTAAGCCCCTCGACATTGGCCACGTGTTTGTTTAACCCCTGAGCCGGAATCGAAGCCCTTGTAACAGGGTCGGTTACCATAGCGATAGTGCCGCCTGTAGTAACTAAAACGACTCTCTGCTTCATATTTGCTTTCCTCCTAGTTTTGTCCTAACCAACGATAGTGTCTTGTGCGTTTCGGGTCCCACAATCTCTACCAGTTCTTCTACCGTCTTGGGCCTCTTCATTACTAGCGATCTTGCCCTATCTTTTCCTATTCCGGGCAGATATTCGAGCTCTCTCTCACCGAGCTCATTCAGTTCAGTTCCAACAGGAAGGCCGGTTACAGATCTCATGCCGTGGTCAATAACCACAAAGTCGGTCTTCTCTTTAAAGCTTAGAGGAGTACCGACCAGAATAGGATAAGTACCCAGAGGTCTGCCAAAGTGAACCATTCCATCGCTGTATTCCGGAAGGACGCCTCTTATAACTGCTCCAACAGGGAAGACTGCCCTTAGCATCGAAGTGTCTACTGATTCTCTTATACGTCGCTTGTGATTTTCGAACAATCTATGATCGATTTTCGGCCTCTTCATCTTGGCAATCGCTGTCCCCTGAAAGACCATTACCTGCCTTATATTTATTCTTCGTACAAGTAGCCCCTTGTCTCTTATGCAGACCAGGTTTTCGTAGTCCACTTCGTAACTGTTTCTGCTATGTCCTGGAAGACCATAAAGCAAGTTGACACCCGGAAGCAGTTTCGGGACACCATCAACTCTTGTACCACCTACTTCATTGACCAGATCAATGGCGAACATTATGTCTTCCACGCTTCCTCCGAGGTTATTCCTCTCCCGAACTTCGTTATCGAAGCTCTCCACGCCGAAAGAAATCGTGTCTCCTGCGGAATTATACCTGACCATCGATTCAAGCACGGATCTCGATTCGACGGGATGGTTGGCAATGAAAATCGGATTTCCGTTGTCAATGTGAAGCACTTCGGGTTCCAGTATGTGTCTGGCTGATTTGAAAAGTTCTTCAATTAAACGTGTATCGAGTTTGTCGCTATTCTTGTGGTAACCGTACGCGATCACGTTTGCACTCCTTCCGAACCTAACTGCCTTTACGCCGAGCCTCCTCAGCGCTTCAAATTCCGAGATAATCCCCTTTAGGTTTCTCCACTCAAAACCTCCGTAGAGAATAGATTCAGTGCAGAAAGAGCAATAGCCGTCACTTCTCTCGCAGCCTGAGGATATGTCGATTTCAGCTATTACATCTGGATAAGAGGGATGAAGTACGATAATATTCGCTCCGGCCTCGTACAGCTTGTTCAGCAGCGAATAACGCGAACCGTCGTAATCTATGCCAAGCAGCTCAGCGAGCTCGAATTCGTCCCTGAAGAGATAATCTGCTCCTAGAAAGCGAGGAGCAAAGGCAGTTGTACCTCCTCTCAGAGTATAGCCAACAGACACTAAGGGACCGCTGACGATTTTCACCGGGTCCTTATTCGCTTCAAGAAGTCTCGATATTTCGGAGCTGGATATCGGGGTTCCTCCTAAGTACCTGCCTGAGGTCGTGACCCCCCCATATACTAGAAGAAAATCGTAGTCGTTTGGTCGGTTCCAATGGTTGCCACTTCTTACCTGATCTATAGTAAGGTAGTCTGTCTCAAATCTCTTAAGCAGAAAGGCGCCGGCCAAAGCCCTGATTCTTGGCGATATGTACGGCGGTACTCCGAAGGCCGCCGGTTCATCGGTGTATCCGTCTATAATGAGAGCCTTCATCAATTACCTCCATGTGCGTGCTATCCTATTACAGTGTATAATAAAAGCACCGATTAATGGGAGGGAAAGTTTTGCCGTTTGAGAGATATTGTTCGTTCTGTGGAAGACCAGAACCGCAGGTAAAAAAGTTAATATCGGGAACGGAAGGGTACATATGCAATGAATGTGTCGAACTATTTCATGACATAATTCAGCAGGATCAGAAAGCAAGAAAGGCGCCCGGTAAGAAGCTCCCAACTCCTGCAGATATCAAGAAGGAGTTGGATTGCTATGTAATAGGCCAGGAGAACGCGAAGAAGACAATCTCAGTCTCCGTTTACAACCATTACAAGCGAGTCTTCAATGATGTAGATGATGTCGAGATTGAGAAGTCGAACATTATGCTAGTTGGCCCGACTGGCTCGGGGAAAACCCTCATAGCGAGGATCCTTGCACGTATTCTCGATGTGCCGTTTGCGATTGCAGATGCGACACCTCTTACCGAAGCTGGATACGTTGGAGAAGATGTTGAAAACATAGTCCTAAGGCTGCTCCAGTCTTCGAACTATGATGTGGAGAAGGCACAACTCGGGATAATATACATAGACGAGATCGACAAGATAGCAAGAAAATCTCCCAATCCATCGATAACTAGAGATGTTTCTGGAGAGGGAGTACAGCAGGCTCTATTGAAAATCGTCGAAGGGACCGTTGCGAATGTCCCGCCGCAAGGCGGAAGAAAGCATCCTTACCAGGAATTCATAAAAGTAGATACGAGCAACATTCTGTTTATTGTAGGTGGTGCTTTCGACGGTCTAGACAGCATAATTAAGCAAAGAGTTCTAGACTCTTCCATGGGGTTCGGGGCAAAAGTCAAGGGGAAGAATCAACTTAGGCTTGGTGAGGTTCTCCAGCAGGTTGTTCCCGATGACTTGATTCAATACGGCTTGATTCCTGAGTTTGTGGGTAGGTTCCCCGTATTGGCCGCTTTGAATGATCTCGATGTTGAGGATCTGAAGAGGATAATGAGCGAGCCGAGAAACGCTATCATTAAGCAATACCAGAAACTGCTGGCGCTTGATGGTGTCGAGCTGGAATTCTCCGAAGGTGCATTGACTGCGATCGCTGAAAGAGCTATGAAGAGAGGAACTGGCGCCAGAGCTCTTAAGAGCGTGATGGAGCAGGTAATGCTTGATATAATGTATGATATTCCAACAATGAACAACGTGGAGAAGGTTGTCATCAATGAAGACGTAATAGTCCATAACTCTTCTCCGGAGATAACTTCAAGAGAATCTGCCTGATGAAGGTTCTTGCTCTTGAAAGTTCGTGTGATGAAACAGCGGTGGCCATCATTGAAGATGGCCATCTTCTCTCTTCTGTAGTCTCTTCTCAGATAGATGTTCACAGGAAATTCGGCGGGGTTGTGCCGGAAATCGCCGCGAGAAAGCATCTAGAAATAGTTGACAAGATTGTCTCCGCTTCACTCGATGAGGCGAATTTGAGTTTGAAAGAAATAGATGTCTTCGCCTCGACTATGGGTCCCGGGCTTGTGGGATCTCTGCTGGTCGGGTTGTCTTTTGCAAAAGGGATGGCCCTTGCAATGAACAAAAAGTTCATCGGTGTGAATCACTTGTTTGGTCATGTCTATGCGAATTTCCTGGAGTACCCTCAACTGAGACCGCCCTTCATGGTGCTTTTGGTATCGGGAGGTCACACCGAAATTCTTGTGCTTGAAGACTGGAATAGAATTGAGCTTGTAGGAAGGACAAGAGACGATGCCGCAGGTGAGGCCCTTGATAAGATTGCGCGGCTGCTTGGGCTGGGTTATCCGGGCGGTCCTGCAATACAGGAGGCAGCACAGAAAGGAGAAGTCAAATATCACTTTCCAAGGCCGCTTCAAGAGAAGGGTAATTTCGACTTTTCATTCAGTGGCATCAAAACTTCTGTCCTGTACTTCTTGAAGAAGAACCCGTCGGCCTCGGCTTATGATGTCGCGGCATCTGCTCAGGAAGCTATAGTCGATTCGTTGGTTACGAAGACATTCGGCGCGGCCGAAAGTAAGGGTCTGAAAGAAGTCGCCTTTGCCGGTGGGGTTGCATCGAATTCTCGCTTGAGAGAGAGAGCGAATGATCTGTCGGAAGAGTCGAAGATAAGAGCTTTCTTCCCACCGGTTAATCTATGCACGGATAACGCGGCAATGATCGCGATGGTTGCATATGAAAAAGCTAAGAGGGGATTGTTCTCCCCTCTTTCAACAAACGCAGTGCCTTACCTAAGCTTAGATGTCTTTTAATTATTCTGATTTGCTAGTAGAAGTTGAAGGCTTCTTGCTGCTATCAGCAGTCGGAGACTTCTTTGAATCTGTGCTGTAGTAGCCTCCGCCCTTAAAAACAACTCCCACGCTGTTCACCAGTTTCTTCAGATGGCCCCCGCATGCTGGGCAAACCGTAAGGGGTTCATCGGACATTTTCTGGAAGGCTTCGGTTTCTTCTCCACAGTCTTCACACTCATATCTGTAAAACGGCATGTCAGTCCCTCCTTCGCATCAAATTCTATTTATCAACTGTATCTATTCTATTCCTCATCTGCCGAAGATGGAATCACACAGATGAATTCGAGATCTCCCTTTCCTGTGTTCTTGAACTGATGCTTCACTCCTGAAGGAACGAAGACGTAGCTCCCGGCAGATGCCTGGACCTCGCCCTGATTCGTAACAACTGTAGCTTCACCCGAGACAATGAAGACTTCATGTTCCCACAAATGACTGTGATGAGGACTATGACCTCCTTCTCCAACGGTGAACAACCTCATGACGAAGTTTTCGGCGCCTTTAGCCTTTCCTATCAATACTCTCTTGGAGACCTTCCTTACACTTTCATTGTCGAACAGCTGTGGTTCAACTTCATGCGCTTTGCCTATCAGAATTCGGTCTGACACTTTCGTAGCGCCTCCTCTTTGGATCAGATTTTCTATCGTAAGAGTGTTTTCTCTCGCTGTATTCGACAACAACTTTCCTGTATGGCTCGAATCCTACGGAATAACTCTTGAGCTCTTCATACTGCGAGATAACTTCGTGAACGAGTCTGCGCTCAAAGGCTAACATTGGCTCCATTATGATCTTGTTTCTCTTGGAAAGAGCCGACTTTGCTGTCCTGTGAGCGATTTCTTCAACCAGTCTCTTCCTTTCAAGTCTGTAGTCCCCTATGTCGACAGTTACATTAACTTTGGTAGGAGCCATCCTGTTTGCATAGATATTCATAATATGCTGCAATGCGGCTACTGTCTTTCCGTGTTTTCCAATGAGCCTTGCCACTTCTTCGCCTTCTATTCGAACTCTGTAAGTTCTTCCGACAAGCTTCACTTCGGAAAAAGTCTCTTCGTCAAAGCTTTTGAGTATTCCCTTAAGGAAGTCGTGAAGTTTCCTTTCCCAGTGTTTGTCCAGAAGAGAGACTTCTATTACCGATTCCTTTGATCCGAAAATTCCTAGAAAACCCTTTGAGCCTTTCTCCTTGATAGTAACTTCCATTTCGTCTTCGTAGGCACCGAGATCAGCCTGTGACAGTCTTATCGCCTCTTCAACGGTCTCGGCTCTGTATTCAATTGGTTTCATCTCGAACTAACACCTCCTGAGCTCATCTCTGTCTACTTCGCAGGTTTTTCTGGCAGACTGAGCATCTGCCTCAAAGTCAGCCCCTTTATTCCGTGACGTCTGTAAACAACCCAGCTAATCATTAGCTGTAGCACACTCTGGGTTGTCCAGTACAGCAACAACCCCGATGGGAACGTTGCAAATAGAATCGGGAAAATGATCTGCATAATTACTCCGGATCTTGCAGATCGCGCATCTTGAGCGGTCAGCAACGAACTATATATTCCCACAACGACCGTGATGATTATGAAGGGAATGTTCATGACAAAGTTGCCAACGGATAGATCCTTCCAGATCAAGAAACCCGGAGAATATGCCATCGCTTCACTGAAGTACCGAATCGCGTTGTAGAGAAGAATCAGCACGGGTAACTGAAGAAGTATCGGGAGACAACCGGAAGCGGGATTGTATCCCTTTTCCTTGTAGAGTGCCATCATTGCTTCCTGCTGCTTTCTCGGGTCCTTGTACTTCTTTTTTATTCTATCAACATCCGGTTGCAGCATCCTCATCATCAGCATTGACTTCGTCTGAATATGATAAAGGGGATAGAGGATGAATCGCGTTACTATAGTGAAGATAATCAGCGCCCATCCGAAGTTCCCAGACCACTGGTAAAGCCAGAAGAGGAAGTAGACTATCCCATGGTAGATCCATGAGAAAATGGTCACCCCGCCAAAGTTTTGGAGATCTTTGACTATCGCTTCGTAGTGTTCTGGAAGGGCCTGCTTAATATGTATTAATCTCATTGGGCCTGCAAAAGATTCCAGAACCCCTCTTCCACTTTCAAGCTCGTATCTTTGGAACTTAAATGTCCCCTGGTTTGACGCTACTGTAAACAGCGTCTTCTGGCCGCTGAACTTGTCATATGTCATATAGTAAGAGGAATCGGGTCCCAACGTTTGATTTTGGTAAGATATGAACGGCAAAGCGACCTCTACTCTCTGGTTGAAATCGAACTGAACTTTGAAATCATAGTAAGGACTGTTGAGAATAATGAAAGACTTACTGCCCTGCTCGTAATTAAATGTCACAACTATGTTTCCGTCGATATCCTCCCTGTATGAAAATGAAGTTGGAAGAAGCTCGTTTCCTTCAGCATCGAATACGTTAAAGCCGTCTTTGCCAAGACTTTCGTTGTAGACATAGAACTCGACTGTTTTGTTATCGGCATAACTCGTAACTCCAAGAGTCAACCCTCTCACTGTGTCGAGAGTAACCTTGAGCGTTTTACCTGAGACTATGAGTGTACTGGTTCCTTCCTGAGTAACGAGTTCTTTGCTCGATACAGTGAGCGTGCAAAGTGTCATGAAGATCAAAGTAAGAAGTATCGCTCTTCTCATTTTCCGTGCCTCCTCAGTAGCGTGAAGTGATCTGGTACTTCATCGAAGCCCCCAGGATTGAAGGGATTGCATCGGAGTATTCTCCATGTTCCGAGAACGAGCCCCTTGAAAGCTCCAAATCTCTCTATAGCTTCATATGTGTATGTTGAACACGTGGGATAAAACCTGCATCTTGGGCGGGTTCTAGGTGAGATCTTTCTTCTGTAGAAATCTATTAGAAACAGTAGTATCTTTTTCATCGGACGTTTCTCCAATTTTCTCAGCGATTCGTTTGATAACGAGCATAATGCCAGAGTACCCAACTTCTCTCTCTTTAAACAGGTCAGATAAATCCTTTCTAGCAATGAAAAGTATATCATACCCCGCGGGGAAGACTGATTTATTAGTTCTGTAAACCTCTTTCACCAATCTTCTGAGTCGGTTTCTCACGTGCGCCTTGCCGAATTTCCGTTTTATCGATATTCCAATACGAGAAAAAGGCAGACTATTCTTAACATACAATACAACAAAAAAAGGGTCAACAATTGACTTTCCCTTTTTGAAGACTCTGTCGAAGTCTGCCTTTCTTCTTAGTCTTTCTGTTTTACTAAGGGACTGATCTTTCAGATTCACACAGACAGTCTCTTTCTTCCCTTTCTTCGTCTATTTGCCAGCACTTTTCGGCCGCCAACCGTTCGGGATCTAACAAGAAAACCATGTGTTCTGTTCCTCTTAACTCTTGATGGTTGGTATGTTCTTTTCATTATAAACAACCTCCAGTGAATTCGTCACAGTGAACATTATACGGAGTGCGGCAGGGACTGTCAAGGCGCCGATATGCCGGTGTCTTGCCGGACCGAAAGCAGAGTCACTGAAGGTACTGTTGATCGATAGTATAATAGATTGATGTATGAGTTCCACTTGGACTATACACTAATTGGAGGAAAATATGCTGCTGTCGCTGGCAGGAAGGGATTTTCTTACATTCAGGGAGTTCTATGTTGAGTTCTCTGAAGGAATGAACGCAATAACCGGTGAATCCGGAGCAGGGAAGACGATCTTTCTTAAGGCGCTCTTGACAGTGTTAGGATTCCCTCCCCAATGGGATAACGTTAATGCCGGAAGTATTGAAGGAAACTTTGTGGTCGACGATTCTTTGAGCTCGAAACTGAGAGAAACGGGAATCGAGATTGAAGAAGACCACCTCCTTGTAACGGTAAGTTTCACAGGGCAACGGACGATTTACAGGATAAACGGGAGGATGGTGCCAAGGCAGATTGTTCAAACTGCCTTCAGCGACAGGGTAGAGGTTCACTCTCAGCACAGCAGTGTTAGTCTTCTGGACGAGTCTAAGCACCACGAGATTCTGGATCATGCGCTGAAAGGCGAAGAGAGCCTTACAAATTACAGAGAGCTATATGGAGAGTTTTTAAAGGTCAAGCGCGAGTTCGAATCGTTCAGTGTAGACCCTGCTTACATAGAGAGAGAGAAGGACTTCTTGAGTTTCCAGATTAGCGAGATAGAAGAGGCTGGACTGCAGCCGGGCGAGGATGAAATCGTAGAGATGAAGTATACAAGATATAGAAACGCACAAGCCCTCTTAGATACGTTTCATGAGCTGCGAGAGCTTCTTAAGGACGGCGATTTGTCTGTTTATAACTCGCTTAACGATGCACTTACTATAGTCGAGAGAATTGAAAGCTTTGGATATGGTGAGTGGCGAGAAAATCTCCAGGTTGCACTAGAAGAGCTCGACTCTCTGTACTCGAAGGTCGAAGAGGAGAGAGGTTCCCTTGACATCGACGATGAAGAGTTTACATCGATTGAGAACAGAATGACCTTAATCCAGGGGCTGAAGAGAAAATACGGTGATTCTGCAGATGCAGTACTCTCTAAGCTCGAGACGTTCAAAGAAGAGTTGAGGTCTCTGCAAGAGCTTGAGGAGAGAAAAGAGAGGCTGAAGAGGCGTGAAGAGGATCTGCTTGACAAATTGAAGAAGACCGGAGAGATTCTCGACCAAAAGAGATTGGCCAGGGCCAGGGAGATAGAAGAGCAAATAAGAGTACATCTTGAAAGCCTTAGGATGAAAGGTGCAGAACTGAAGTTTCATTTGCGCCAGGAAGAGATACCGAGAAACTACGGTACTTCCAGAGTGACGATGATTGTGAAGACAAATCCCGGAATGGAATTTATGGAGATAGGTAAGGTGGCCTCCGGAGGGGAGCTCTCAAGGTTTTTACTGGCGCTTGAGTCTGCTTTGAGAGAGCAGCTGGATCTTAGAACGATTGTGTTTGACGAGGTTGACTCTGGTGTTGGGCAGAGGCTGGGAGCGGTAGTGGCGGACAAACTGCGAGAGATCTCGCAGGAGATACAGACTATAGTTATAACCCATCTTCCCCAAATCGCTCAGAATGCAGACAAGCACTTTGTCGTCAGAAAAGAGCAGTTCGGTTCCAACACCATTTCGAGTATAGAAGAGCTTCATGGCTGCTCTAAAGAAAGAGAGATCGAGGAAATGAGCGGCCAGATTCCAGATTGAGAAATGAGGTGCGTCTAGTGAATAGAGAAGAGCTAATAAACAGGATAGTTGAAGAAAAGGGAACGGAGGCGATTCCTGCTCTTCTTGACCTTCTGGTCAATGAAGACAGCGAAACTGCGCACATTTGCTTTGATGCGCTCTTGCAGATGGGAGAGGCAGTTGTTCCGCTTCTCATAGAGAAGATGCGAATAACGAATATCGACCCCGTCTCCAGGCTGTACCTTGCGGACCTCGCAGGTGAAATAGGCAACAGGAGAACCGTTACAAACCTTTATGAGATGCTGAAAGATTTCAGTGACGAGAGGTCTCAAGTCGTTATCTACGAGGCTCTTGCGCGCCTGGGTGAAGGAGAGAAGGTAGTGGGTGTTCTCTCTTTGATGCTTAGTGAGAACAATGACTCCGAACTCCGGGACCAAGTCATAATGGCTCTAAGCAGCACTAATTCCTCAATGGCTGTCAAGGCGCTTGCTGAGTTGTATGGGAGAGAGACGACCGACAAGTCTACGAAGGCCTTCATTCTTGAAGCAATTCACTCAATTCTCTCAAGGAGGTATGAATTGAAGAATTATCTCCAAAGCCTTCACAATGTTAGGGAGATCACTGAAAGGCTTTATCAATGGCAAAAAGAGAACTGACAGACTGTTTTGATATCCTCTATTCTTTGGGGGCGGATGTAAGGCTTAATGAGCCTCTGAAGTGGCATACGACGATCAGGGTAGGAGGTCCTGCAAGAGTCTTTGTTCAGCCGTATTCTGTTGAGTCGCTTGCGGAAATCGTGAGCTTTCTGAAATCTGAGGCGATTGAATTCAGAATCATCGGAGGAGGTTCAAATATCATCTGTCCCGCCCGCTTTGAAGGAGTTGTAGTCTCGACCAAGAATCTGAACTTGATGAAGTCCGAAGGAGAGAGGGTCTTCGTTCAGGCCGGGACCAGTGTCAATACTCTAATCTGGCACTGTTTATCTGAGGGGTTGACTGGCCTTGAGTTTCTCACTGGACTGCCCGGTTCTGTTGGGGGGGCGATTCTCATGAACGCGGGTGCCTTCGGTGGCGAACTTGGGAATCGCGTTGCCAGAGTGACTTATCTAGATGAAAGCAACAGGGCACGAGAAATCGACGGGAAGGCCGCTGGTTTTTCTTACAGAAGCAGTATTTTCAGATCCAGCAACAAAATCATCCTCGGAGCCGAGTTCGCTCTTAGAAGAGGAGAGAAGCTTGAAATCAGTAGAAGGATGTCTGAGATCCTGGCGAAAAGGCTTGAGAAGCAGCCGCTTCAGTATCCCAGTGCAGGGAGCGTTTTTATGAGACCGAGGCCTGACTTCTATGTAGGTTCCTTCATCGAAAAGTTAGGTTTGAAGGGTTTTAGGGTCGGGGACGCTGAAGTATCCGAAAAGCACGCAGGGTTTATAGTCAATAAAGGAGACGCCAGCCAGGAAGACGTTTTGAGTTTAATTGAAGTGATCAAGCGAAAAGTAAGAGAGGCTGCTGGCGTCGATCTTGGAACAGAGATAGAAATCTGGAAGGAGGTTGGATAATGGTTGACGTAAGAATCGAGGAACCTGAAGATAATTTCACAGGCGGTGGAGGCCCTAAGAAAAGCTTTTTATGGTCCGGGCTTTTTGTGCTGCTGGTTATTGTCGCAATCGTTGCCGTGTATTTCTTGAGCGGGTTTTTCCTGGTTGGGCCCGATCAGGTCGGACTGATCAAGAGATTCGGAAAGTATACAAATACCGTCGGTCCAGGACTTGGATACCATCTGCCATTTCCGTTTGAGAGCGTAGTCGTTGTAGATACTTCGAATTTGAGAAAGCAGGAAATCGGTTTTAGAACCATTAGAACAGGTACTTACCAGACCCTGGCAAATGAGTCTCTCATGCTCACCGGAGATGGAAACATCGTCTCGGTGGAAATGGTTATCCAGTATTATGTTGGGGATCCGGCAAAACTCGCCTTCAATATCGTGGATGATGGCGACATCGTGAAGTTCACAACAGAGTCGGTGCTTAGGGAGGAAGTTGCTTCAAGCACTATAGACTCAATTCTCACAACCGAGAGAGACACAATCTCAATTCGGACAGGAGAGAGAGTCCAGGCCGAACTTGAGAGGCTCGGTACAGGCATATTGGTGAAAAACGTGTTCCTGCAAGAGGTGGCGCCTCCAAAACAGGTTATCGCCGCATTCGACGATGTGAACAGTGCCAAGCAGGACAAAGAGAAACTCATATATGAGGCCGAGAAATACAAGAACGACCTCATTCCCAAGGCAGAAGGAGAGGCGGCTCAATTGACTAGAGTCGCGGAAGGCTACGCACAGGAGAGGATTCTCAATGCAGAAGGAGAGGCGGATAGATTCCTTGCGATTCTCCAGGAGTACGAAAAGGCTGCGGAGGTTACTCGAACCAGGATGTATCTGGAAACGCTTGCCAAAGTACTTGGAGAGGCCAGTAAGACCGTTGTTCTTGACCAGAGCAGCGTTCTTAAACTCCTTGATCTTGAAGGGAGCGAGAGATAATGAAGTATAAATTCATCATTCCGATTGCTATTGTGGTAATAGTTGCGGCAGTTGTGCTGCCTAGCTTCTTCTTCATACTTGACGAGACTGAACAGGCCGTGGTCCTTCGATTTGGCGAAATACGCGAGTCAGTTACCGAGGCCGGTCTTTACACCAAGACTCCGTTCATCGACTCTGTAAGGAAGTTCGACAAGCGAATTCAGATCTACGATGTTGATGCTGAGAGGATCTACTCTAGGGATAAAAAGACGATTCTTACAGACACCTTCGCGCTATGGAGGATAGTAGATCCCAGGAGTTTCGTAGAGACAATGAAGTCAGAACAGATCGCACTCACACGGATAGACGACATTGTGTACTCTCACGTAAGAAATACTTTTGGGAAACTTGATTACGATGACATCATCTCCGGCCAAAGAACCGATGTTCTCGACGAGATAACCAAACTTGCCGCAAATGACATGAAGGACTTTGGGATCGAGATAATATCTGTACGTGTTAAGAGGGCCGACTTGCCCGACGAAAACAGAAATGCTGTCTTCGAAAGAATGAAGTCCGAGAGAATGCAGGAAGCTTCATTGATTAGAGCCGAAGGGAATAGAGAGGCTCAGAAGCTTAGGGCGGAGGCCGACAAAGAAGCGCAGATAATGATGGCGACTGCACAGAAGGAAGCAGATATCATAATTGGGATGGGAGACGCTCAAGCTCTCACCATTTATGCAGATGCATTCAACAGAGATCCGGAATTCTACGAGTTCATGAAGAGGCTGGAAGTCTACGAAAAGACACTTGCCGATGCCAATTACATTCTCGGACCTGCTATGGATTTCATAGATAAGTTTTCAAGAGGAGAGTAATGGATTGTACGAAATCACTTCTCGAAACCGGAAGCAGTGAGATAAACATCAAGAAGTCAAAGTTCATCGGCTTCAGTAAGAGGTGTGAGAACGAGGATGAAGCAAAGTCACTAATAAAGGCTGTCTTACAGGATCACGCAGGTGCCGACCACTGTTGCTGGGCGTATCGTATTTCGCTTCCAGGAAGGGAAGTGGCTAATTACTCCGACGGTGGAGAGCCTCACGGTTCTGCAGGGCAGCCAATACTTGGATCGATCTTTCGACTCGAGTTGACCGATGTTGCAGTGGCAGTCATAAGGTACTTCGGAGGAGTTAAGCTGGGAATACGAGGACTGATAGACGCCTATGGTGAAACGGCCCTGAAGGCCTTGAGGGCAGGAAAGCCAGCTCTGTTTTGCCCGGGTGTTGAGCTAGCTGCCGAGATGAGCTACAGTCATTGGAACGACTTCAGCAGATTGTTCGTGGAAGGAAGAGACTTCTCCGTTCGAAATGTAGACTACTCTGATAGAGTTATTTCAACGCTTGCGGTCAGAAAAGAGACTATCGATAGGGTCAGCTACTTCTTCAAAGAGAGAAGGATTCACTTCGAGATGGGAGAAGAGTTGAGTTTTGTGAGCCCGGTGGAATGATTCTACCGGGCGTATTCTGTCACATAATAATCCATGATCTTTCTTGAGATTTGTGAAGCCAGACCCGATCCGTAGCCGCCTTCGTGAACGAACACCGTAACAACTATCTCCGGTTCATGGAGAGGCATGAAACCTGTAAACCAGGAGTGAGTCGGTTTCGAACCTCCTTGTTCCGCAGTACCGGTCTTTCCGGCGGCCGTCTCTTCAAAACCTCTGAATGCAGAGTATGCGGTTCCCGCATCGGCGGCACTTCCACCCTTGCTTATGACATCTCCCATTGCATTGATGAGAAGATCCCAATCGCTGTCTTTCAGATTGATTGCTTCTCTGCTACTCTCTTTCTTTGAACCGATAAAAGGAATGATCTCGATCCCTCTAGTTGCGATTTCGTTTGTCAACTTTGCCAGCTGCAGCGGAGTGATGCTGAGATAACCCTGGCCTATTGATATCTGAATCGTGTCGCCAGGGAACCAGCTTTCCTCAAGCCTCTCACGTTTCCAGGTGGGGGAGGGCATCAAGCCGACTGACTCCTCGGGAAGATCGATTCCGGTAGGTTTAAAGACCTCCCACAGTTCTGCGTATCTGTTGATCGTGTTGATTCCCAGTTCTAGACCGAGCTGATAGAAATAAACGTTGCACGATACTGTTATAGCTTTGGCAAGATCGGTCTTTCCATGGCCGTAAAGGTTCCAATCTCTGTATACTCCCTGAACCACGCCTCGACTGTCTTTGTACTGAAAAATCCCTCCACAGTCGATCTCCTTTGTGCTGTCTTTCCCTTCTGCCAGAGCCACCATGGCAATGAACGGTTTGATCACAGAGCCTGGTGAGAAGGGGCTCAAAGCTCTATTTACCAGAGGTCTCGAAGGATCGAGATTAAGGCGGTCCCAATCCCTGTTTGAAATCCCCGTTGTGAAAAACATGCTTTCAAAGCTTGGCACTGAAACGAGAGCGAGAACCTCTCCGTCGGTCTTCATTACAGCGGCTGCGCCGGTCTTTCCGGTTTCGTTTATGAGGTTATAGATATATTCACTCATTTTAGAATCTATTGTGATCTTCAGATCATCTCCCGGCAAAGGGGGTATTTCGCCTTCGAGGCTAATCTGTCTTCCTAAAGCATCGACACGAATGAGCTGTTCACCGGGAGTTCCTCTGAGGAGTTCGTTGTATTGCTTCTCTATTCCCATAACCGGTTCCCCATCAGACTTTATGTAACCCACTACGTGAGAGATTCCAGGATTATCCTGGTAGTGCCTTATGATCCTTTCCGAGACTTCCAACTCGGGAAAGTCATTCAGTCTCTCTGCGACCGAAGCTGGTAGGACTGTCTCAACGCTGCCAAAAACCTCGAGACGCCGAATCAGCTTTTCCATTTTCTCTCTATTTTCTGAAGCGTCAACCATCATCCTCTTCAGGTCTTCAGGAAGAAAGACGACTTTCTTCGTAATCCTGTAATAAGGTGCGTCCCAAGCAAGAGGGATTCCGTTGCGATCAATAATCATGCCTCTGGGAGGAAGGATGGGAATGGATCTACGGCTTATACTCTCTACCTGTTTCGCATACTTCTCTTGGTTGACTATCTGGTAATCGTAGAGCTTATATACAAACAATCCCATCACTATAAGGAAAAGCACGAAGAAGAGGTCAAACCTCTTGGCACTCTTAGTCTTCAATGCTCAACCTCCTCAGGATGCAGAATGTTGCCAGAAAAGGAACCAGGACACCAAAGCTCGTACCCGAAAAAAACACTCCAGCAAGACCAATAGCTGCCGATGTAAGCGCTCCGAAACTGAGCGTCCGATATCTCCCGTGAATTGCCAGCGCCGATAATGTAACGATCAATGAGAGCACTATAACCATGCTGATTCCAGACAGAGCCGTCCCCACTATCCATGAAATGACCAGCGCAAGAGAGAGAGCAAAAGCGATGTTTCTGGTTGGAAGGAAGACGAGCAATGTCAAATATGCAGGATATAGAGGTATGAGATCTCCAAATCCGAGATCAAAGTACAGAGCAGGGAATATCAGTAATAGCCAGGTCATTCGTGCCACTCCAGATAGACGAAGTAATCACCAAAAACATTTGGAGTATTTACTAGATAGTCGCTTCCGTGGAGTCCGGCGATTTCGCCAATTAGATCAATCTTCATGTTCTTGTAGTACCCATAACCCTGGACCGTCGAAGCGATTCTTACTTGATCACCGCTCTCCAGATAATAGGGGTCGAAAGTAGAGAAGTACAGCTTACCTCCACTCGAGTAGACAGCCCCTTCAACTGTTCTGTTATCCCTCTGTACTACGGCGGAAATCCTCACACCAGGAGCCGTTAATGGTGAGACCATAACATATCCGTCATGCGAGCTCTTCACCACACCATAGATGGTCGAAGAAAAGACCGAAACAACAGGAACTCCCTGAGCCGCGCTTCTATCAGTAGTCATGATGGCGGTGTTGTTTCGCTCAAAGCTGAAGAATGCGACTCTCATTGGCAGAGGATATGGAAACCTGTTGCTGAAAGATTCAGCATACCTGTTCAGGTCTCTGATGACTCGATCGATACTCCTGAGTTGAAATACCGATCTGAAGAAGTTCTCTATGTCTACTCTTATATTTATCAGCGGCAGGGCAAGGGTTTCAAGCAAATCACTCATCTTTCTGTTCACTCCAGATACTTCTGAAAGTGTCAGAAGGATGAGAAAGATCATAAGAATCACTACTGCCGCCTCGGCGAACTTCACCTGCGAAGCTCCTCCTATCTAAGGTTGCCTTTTTCGAGTCGTTCAAGAATGGGGACTCTCTCAAGAACCTGACCGGCGCCTCTGGCTACACAGGTTAGGGGGTCTTCGGCAACAACAACCGTGATTCCAGTCTCACCCTGTATTAGTTCCTTCATGCCATTGAGGAGCGACCCTCCGCCCGCAATGACTATACCGCTCTGAACAATATCCGAGATGAGTTCTGGAGGCGTGTTTTCAACAGTGAGTTTAACCGCCTCGACGATTCTCGCCACCGGTTCTACAATGGCTTCGCGTACTTCTGCGCCTGAAACGGAGATCTTTCTCGGCAATCCGGAATTGAGATCGAGACCTACGATTTCTGAATAAGAGCTATCGGCCTCTTCTGCCTCAACAACATTACCAACCTCCATCTTTATTCTCTCGGCAGTCTTTTCGCCAATCAAGAGCCGGTATTTCTCCTTGATATACTGGACAATATAGTCATCCATCTCATCTCCGGCAACCCTTATAGACTGGCTCAAAACAATACTCCCAAGAGATATTACGGCGATTTCGGTTGTGCCGCCGCCGATATCGACAATCATATTTCCTGTCGGCTCTTCAACATTCAGCCCGGCGCCTATTGAACTTGCCATCGGCTCTTCAATGAGGAAGACCTTCTTGGCTCCCGCTTCAATACCGGCATCGACGATCGCCTTTCTTTCGACTTCGGTCGCACCCGAAGGAACTCCGACAACTATTCTGGGTTTGACGAAGCGCCGTCTGCCCGTTGCTCTGCCCATGAAATACTTCAACATTGCGAGAGCGATATCATAATCGGCAATAACTCCGTCTTTCAACGGGCGGGTCGCCACAATGCTTGCAGGTGTCTTTCCCACCATTCTCTTTGCCTCCAGGCCTACCTGAAGGATCTTGCCTGAATTCACGTCAATAGCAACAACCGAAGGTTCATTTGTTACCACACCCTGTCCCTTCACATAAACCAGGGTGTTGGCAGTTCCCAAATCAATACCCATGTCTTGCCTTAAGAACATTCGAAGGCCTCCTGTCGGGGAAAGTCTTTACTCTTAATTCTACCATCAGGATGCGACCCAATGACGAAGAGTGCAGAAATCAGGCAATTTCGTTTATTGAGCCCTCAGATAAGGCATTCCGCAAGTTTGACTATGCCTTAATCAAAGTGATAGAATCCATTTGGCCTAATTAGAAAAGTAATTGTGACAAAAGCTTTGAAGTCTCTATAAGCTTTGAATAGTGTGAATTAATCATTGTAGTGTTCCAGATCGGTGAGATAATTGTGATGATAACGCGGAGGTGAAGGAATGGAAGATAGAGAGTTGAGGACTTTGAATCATCTAATGTTCATGGAATACTATACGGGAGGGAATGCAGGTCTTTTCATGAAAATGAAGCGACTTGTATATTCTTACCAGAGTCCATTTCAGAGAATAGATATCTTCGAACACCCTGAGTTTGGCATGGTCCTGGTTTTGGACGGGATAACAATGTTCACTGAAGCCGATGAATTCATGTACCATGAGATGCTGGTTCACGTACCTCTCTTCACGCATCCCGATCCGAAAAGAGTGCTGATCATTGGAGGCGGCGATGGGGGAAGTCTGAGGGAGGTTCTTAAGCATACTTCCGTTGAGGAGGCAATTCTCTGCGAGGTCGATCCCTATGTAATTGACGCGGCGAAACTCTATCTCAAGGAGATGTCGGTCGAACTTGACAATCCCAAGGCATCAATAATAAACGAAAACGGAGCCGACTTCGTGAGAAGGAACAAGGACTACTTCGACGTAATAATAGTTGATTCAACCGATCCCACGGCCGGCGAGGGTGGCCATCTTTTCACAAAGGAATTCTACGCTAATTGTTACAAAGCCCTTAGAAAGGATGGAGTCTTCTGTGCAGAGACCGAGGATCCCTTCTACGACAAGGGATGGGTGGCGATAGCCTACAACAGAATCTCTTCAGTCTTCCCGATTTCGAAGATGTACACTAGTTTCATGACCACTTATCCTTCAGGGATGTGGACATATACTATTGGATCTAAGGAAGCAGATCCGAGAGAAGATTTCGACGAAGAGAGAGTGCTTGATTTCGGAGCACCTTTGAGATACTACAATACGGAGATTCACAGGGCTTCGTTTGCTCTTCCGACGTTTCTTAAAGAGCTGACCGGTCAATTTTAAGTGTTTACTCGTTAAGGCCTTGGTGATAGACTAAACCAGATTATTCATAGACGAGATGGCTCGTCCAGCCTTTTTCGCTGGATATGTTTTCATTCTTTTCTGTTCAATTCAACTTGCTTAACCTACGCCGTGATAGAATCATCCTTGACCGGCAGGAGGGAGTTCTAATGTATAACAGAGATCGTATAAGAAACATATCGATTATTGCTCATATCGACCACGGCAAAACGACACTTGTCGATAGACTTCTCGACATAACCGATATAGTGGACAGAAGACATAAGCAGGATCAATTCATGGATTCGATGGACATAGAAAGGGAGAGAGGCATAACTATTAAGTCGAAGCCGGTTAAGCTCAACTATAAGGCTGATGACGGAATTACTTATGAGATAAATATCATCGACACGCCGGGTCATGTCGACTTCAACTACGAAGTCTCGAGAAGCCTTGCGGCTTGCGAGGGAGCTATTCTTCTGGTAGATGCTTCTCAGGGAGTTGAGGCCCAGACCGTGGGGAACACGTACCTGGCTATCGAGAATGATCTGGAACTCATACCGGTTTTGAACAAAATCGATATCCCTAACGCAAATATAGAAGAGACGCTGGCAGAGATAATCGACCTCATCGGCTATTCTTCGGACGATTGCCTTCAGGCAAGCGCGAAGACAGGTCAGGGAGTGAGGGAGATACTGGAAGCGGTAGTCAGCAGAGTCAAGCCTCCTTCCGGCAAGCTTGAAGCCCCATTGAAAGCTCTAATCTTTGATGCCATTTACGATAAGTATAGAGGAGTAGTAGTTCATGTCAGAGTTTTCGAGGGAAGCGTCAAGGCCGGAGACAAGATAATGATGATGTCTTCGGGAGAGACCTTCGAAGTTGTAGAAGTCGGATACTTTCTGCCTCAAATGGAGAAGACAGACTCTCTAGATGCCGGCGAAGTAGGCTACATCATTGCCGTCATAAAGGACGTTTCGAGTGCGAAAATCGGCGATACGATAACCTCGGCCAGCAACCCCACCGCGGAAGCGATGCCGGGGTACAAAGAGGCGAAGCCGATGGTCTACGCCGGAATGTTCCCCGGGATGCCGGAGTACTACGATGAACTGAGAAAGGCGCTGGACAAGTTCAAATTAAACGATGCAGCACTCGTCTTCGAGCCAGAAAACTCTCCGGCACTTGGTTTTGGATTTAGGGTTGGCTTTCTTGGACTGCTTCACATGGATGTTGTGAGGGAGAGGCTTGAAAGAGAGTTCGACATCACCTGCATTCTGACCGCTCCAAACGTTGTCTATAGAGTTACGATGCAAAACGGGGATGTTGAGGAGATAACGAATCCCGCAAGTTTCCCCGAGCCGGGAGAGTTTCTGAAGGTTGAAGAACCGTTCGTAGATCTTTCTATTATCACCCCCTCCGAGTATATGGGAAACCTCATCGGTTTCATAACTTCAGAGAAAAGAGGGGAGTTCAATGCGGTGGAGAACGCCGGAAAGAACCGTGTCGTTCTGAGATTCGAAGCCCCGCTCTCTGAAATCATGTTTGATTTCTTTGACAGGATGAAGGCAATTTCTAGGGGATATGCATCTATGGATTACGAGATCCTCGGCTATAGAGAATCTGATCTGGTGAAAGTGACAATCCTGGTCAACAGAGAAACCGTTGACTCACTATCGTTCATCGTCCATGTCGATAAGGAGTATCCAATTGCAAAGAAGGTTGTCGACAAGCTGAGCGAATTAATACCTCAGCACCAGTTTCAGATTCCCATACAGGCGAAATCAAGAGGTAGGATAATCGCGAGGAGTGACATAAAGGCCTTACGAAAAGACGTGCTGGCGAAGTGTTATGGAGGGGACCTGACGAGGAAGATGAAGCTCCTTGAGAAGCAGAAAGAGGGGAAAAAGCGGATGAGAGAGATTGGGCAGGTATCGATTCCGCAAAACGCTTTCCTCGCTATTCTAAGGATTGGCGAAGAAGAGCGATGAGGTGAAGCGAATGATAAAGCTTGGAGCACACATGTCTACATCGAAGGGCTTTGACAGAGTCCCAAAAGAAACTGTTTCGATAGGCGGTAACGCCTTCCAGATATTTCCTCACAGTCCCAGAATGTGGAGAGCATCGCTTCCAAAAGAGGAGATGTCGAATAGCTTTAAAGATGAAATGAAAAGGGAATCGCTGGATCCCTTTGATTCTATGGTACATTCGGGTTATCTGATCAACATCGCCTCTCCTAACGAGGAAGTTTGGGGAAAATCCGTTGCTTTGCTTTCCCTTGAAATGAAAATAACCGCTTCCCTCGGTCTGAAGTATTTGAACTTCCATCCCGGGAGCCACCTTGGAGATGGTCTCGAGGAGGGAATTGCGAGGATTTTGAAAGGTATAGAGATTGTACTAGGCGAGAACCAGGAAAATGATGTCATGCTGCTGCTCGAGAACGTTGCAGCGAAAGGCAATCACATAGGCAGCAGCTTTGAGGAACTCAAGTCAATTATTGACGGAACCGTACAGCCAGAGAGAATCGGAATAACGTATGATACTTGTCACGGGTTTGATTCGGGTTTCGAGATAAGAAACAAGGAAGGTATCTCGAGACTTATCGACAAGATTGATTCTACGGTGGGCTACGAAAAACTGAAGATGATACATCTTAACGATAGCAAGTTTCCTCTAGGTGCCGGCAAAGACAGACACGAGATGATCGGTGAAGGCCATATCGGAAAAAACGATGGTTTCAGAGAATTTCTTTCCAATGAGAGAATTCAGGAAAAACCTTGGCTTCTGGAGACGCCTGGGGACGATGAGGATCACGCTTCTGAAATTGAGTATATTAAGAGACTACTCGGATAGTGGAGGACTGTAATCGATGAAGAAGAAGTTCGTTGTGGTTACCGGAGGTGTAATAAGCGGAATTGGCAAGGGGATACTCTCTGCCTCCATCGCGCGTGTAATGAAGGAATGTGGGGTAGAGGTTAACACCCTCAAGATCGATCCCTATCTAAATCTTGACGCCGGAACGATGAATCCTAATCAGCATGGTGAAGTCTTCGTCACAGAAGACGGATACGAGGCAGATCTCGATCTTGGACACTACGAGAGATTTCTCGGAAAGAACATGAGAAGAGAAAATAATATGACCGCGGGCCAGGTATTCAAGACAATAATCGATAAAGAGAGAGAGGGAGAATTTCTCGGGGCGACCGTACAGATGGTTCCTCACGTTACAGACGAAATAAAGTCACGAATCAAGAGTGTTCCCGGTGAACTCATAATGATAGAAATCGGTGGTACCGTCGGTGACATTGAAGGTGAGATCTTCCTTGAAGCCGTTCGCGAACTATCGGTCGAAGAAGGTCCTGAGAACTTCCTCTTTATTCATGTAACATATGTTCCTTACCTCAGAGTGACCAACGAATTCAAGACCAAGCCTACTCAACAGTCTGTCCAGCTTCTCAGAAGAATTGGCATTCAACCTCAGATGATCGCTGTTAGGTCAGAAAAGCCTATTGAGGAGAATGAGCTTGGAAAGATCGCTCTCTTCGGTGGAGTTGATCGACAGATGGTCTACAATCTGCCCGACTCCGAAAACGTCTATGATGTTCCTTTTATAGTCTACTCGTACGGGATTCACAGAAAGATTGCCGCCTGGCTCAGTATAGAAATTGAGGAAAGGTTTGATTGGAATTATCCCAGATCATTCCTTCCAGCAAGAATCGCGCTGATCGGAAAATATCTGGGCACCGATGATGCTTACAAGAGCATTTCGGAAAGCATCACGCTTTGTGGGGCAAGCAAACCTGAAGTTATCGACTCGCAGTGTTTTGAGGACATGACGGAAGAGCAAATAAAATCTGAGCTTAGGAAGTACGATGGGATAATCATCCCCGGCGGTTTCGGAAAGAGGGGAATAGAAGGGAAGATCTCAGTAATAAAGGCTGCCAGAGAAGAAGATACTCCAATTCTTGGAATATGTCTTGGGATGCAGCTTATGGTTATCGAGTTTGCAAGGAACGTCGCCGAATATGAGGGAGCCAATTCTACGGAGTTCGATCCGTCGACCCCTTATCCCGTAATTGACATTATGGAAGAGCAAAAGAAAATCATGAAACTCGGCGGAACCATGAGACTTGGTGCCCAAGAGACTCCTATTGAGAAAAACACGGTCCTTTTTGAAGCTTATAACGAACCGTTAGTCTATGAAAGGCACAGGCATAGATACGAAGTCAACCTTGATCGCTTCCCCGAGCTCTTCAGAATGCCCGGAGAAATCGATGTAAAGAAACTATCAATATCCTCAAAAGCGACTTTCGTGGAGGCCATCGAGCTTCCCGAAAAGAATTTTTTTGTCGGAATTCAGTATCATCCCGAGTTTAGATCGAAAGTGGGCAAGCCTAATCCGGTGTTCGAACTCTTCGTCAAGCGTGTCATAGAGAAGCGAAGGAATCAATAGTGATCTTCTGCGGTGGAAGAAAGCTCGATCTCTCCAGCCCCGTTATTATGGGGGTACTCAATGTGACTCCAGATTCTTTCTTCCCGGGCAGCAGGTACCAAGGCGGAGTTACTGCCGTAGAAGCCGCGATAAGGATGCTAGATTGGGGAGCTTCGATAATCGATATAGGTGGAGAGTCTTCAAGGCCGGGCGCGGAGAAGGTAAGTATCGGCGAAGAGATTTCCAGAGTAGTCCCGGTCATAAGGCGGCTGCGCAACAGGAGGCCGGATGCCGTTATTTCTGTAGACACTTACAACAGCGAAACTGCCCGACTCGCACTTTCTGAAGGAGCAGACATAGTAAATGATATTAAGGGGCTTAGTTCAGAGGAGATGATCCACGTCATCTCGGAGAACAATGCGGCAGTAATAATTATGCATATGAGAGGAGACCCTGCTACTATGAGCGCGATGACCGATTACCGCGATGTGGTCGGAGAGGTTTCGGCGTGGCTGGTTGAAAGAGCAGACCGCGCAATTAGAGCGGGGATAAGTAGAGAGAGGATAATCCTCGATCCGGGGATAGGTTTTGCCAAGAATGCGGAGCAGAGCATCGAGATACTGAGAAACATCTCTAAGTTCAAGCAACTGGGGTTCCCTCTTCTTGTAGGGCATTCAAGAAAAAGTTTCATCTCCAAGATTACGGGGACACAGGTAGAAGAAAGATTGGAAGAGACGCTTTCAATCTCAACTTACCTGTATCTGAAAGGGGTCGAAATAATTCGCATCCATGATGTTCAGGAGCACGGTCGAATCTTTGGTATACTTAAGATGCTAAACCCATGCATAGCAAATGGGAGGGGATGATTTGCCTTACGCTAAGCGTTCGAAGAAGTATTGGAAGGAGACTTGGCAAGCGTATCTTTTTCTATTGCCTTCGATAGTGATCTTGAGTGTGTTTGTCTTTTGGCCGATCGGCTTCTCTCTTGTTCTGAGTTTCTTCAAATGGGATTATACTTCAACTACCCGGTACTTCATAGGTCTTGACAACTATAAGGAGCTTTTCAGACTTACATATCCCGTTCAGTTGAGTTTTGTCAACTCGTTGATAAACACGGCAGTCTACGTCGTTATTGTTCTTGTGGTGATTCAGATTCTCTATCATCTGTTCGGGCTAATGAGCAAATACGAAAAAACAAAGAAAGGCCACTCGCTTTTGTACGGGTTGTTCGCTGTTGCGCTAATCGGCTATATCCTGCTGCGCAACTTATCGAGTGATCTTTCCGCTGCAGGACTGTTCGCTGGACTTGGATTGATGGGTTTGGGGCTCTTTGTGCTTCTCCGAAGGAGAGGAAGCATTCAGAGCATTAAGATGAGGTCCAGCCAGTGGTCTACGATGATTCTCTTTGCTGCCCTATATTACGTACTGGCCTATGTAGTATTGAAGCAAAGCGCGGACTTTGTTCAGTACTTCACTCTTGCAAAAGAGAGCTCGGACTTTCTGAAATCTATCTACAACACCGTCTATTACGTCTTGCTTTCCGTGCCTACTCAGATAGGTCTTGCTCTGATCATAGCGATGCTCCTGAACAAAAACATCAAGCTTCGTTCTCTGTTCAGGACTGCCTACTTCATACCCTTTGTCACGTCAGTAGTAGCCGTGTCTCTGGTATGGCAGTGGATGTTCAATGACCAGTTCGGGTTACTGAACTATGTTCTCTCGATCTTCAATCTGCCGAGGATCGCCTGGCTTAAGGAAGAAGTGTGGACCATTCCGACTATCGCCATAGTCTCGGTTTGGCAGCACGTTGGCTACACCACTGTAATCTTCCTTGCCGGTCTTCAGAATATAGATAGATCGTATTATGAGGCTGCAGATGTCGATGGAGCAAGCGGCATGCAGAAGTTCAAATTCATCACGTGGCCGCTTCTTTCGGGTACGACGTTTTTCATTATGATAATAACGATGATAGGTGCATTCAAGGTCTTCTCGCAGATTTTCATACTATACCAGGGACTGCCCGGACCTGTCAACAAGAGTGGGTTGACACTTGTCTACTATGTATTTGATGCCTTCTACAATCAGCAGAGAATGGGAGTCGCAAGCGCAGCTGCCTACATACTATTCGTGATAATCCTGATTCTTACTATGGTACAGATGTACGTAGGCAAGAAGCGCGTTCACTATGAGGGTTGAGGTGCGCAGATGACCACATCATCGACTAAGATAATCTCGAAAATCCTTCTCTATGTAGTTATTATTGGCGGAGCATTCCTGATGCTCGTTCCATTTGCATGGATGGTTGCCACGTCGTTCAAAGCTCCCAGCGAGGTTTCTAGCTGGCCGCCTGTTTGGACCACGAAAAATGCAGCAAACTCCTTCACCTTTAAGACTCAGATTAAGCAGAAGAGCACCAGCGCCTCTGTCGATCTTGCGACGCTGAGTCTTAGCGAATTCAGGAACTTCGCGGCGTTGATGGAAGAGTCAGTTAGTTTTGATACCCTTTCTGTTAATTTGAACGATGACCCCATAAGGAGAGGCGAAATAGAGATCCAGCTGCTTGGCAGAGATGGCGCTCCTGCAAACTACGCATCGCAAGTTGATGAACAGCTCTTTGCCGAATTGGTCGACAGATATAGCGCGATCAAGGATAACGTACCGGATGCTCATGCAAAGTCATTAAGAGATCTACCGGTAGAAGATGCAGGGAGATTTCTTGACGGATTCTTCAACGCAGCTGTCTATAGTGATGGTGGGTTTGTGAAGAGAGTAGTCCTGGTTAGCTCTCTAAGAGCGCAGTACTCAAGAGCGATCGAAAGGCTATCTCAAAGCGTTGAGACTGCGATGAAGGAACTGCCAATAGATACCGATGCAACCAAAGAGATGAAGGCAAGAATCCGCGAAGAGTCGGCTGTACTCCTTGAAGGGCCTGTTGCTGCTCTTGCAAAGTCAATGGAGTCACTTGAGTCTTACAGAACCGGTACAACAGGAGTCACCGAACTGAGCGAACTAGAAAGGATCGTGGCCGATCTTAGAAGCAGCACAGATGAAATTCGGAAGGCTGTCTCCGAGATTATCGCTTTGTCTGAAGAAGTCTCTGCTGGAGACGCTCGGATGTCCCTTTCTGTACGCCAGCTGGAGCGTTCATTGGAAAGCATCCCTGATGGGCTGGTACAATGGTCGGATTTGCTTGACCTTTACTCCGACATAAAAGTCTTTTACAACGAATCTCAGAACGCCAATCTTTCAGGTTCTTCGATTGTGGGTAGAATTAGAACCGATGCTGAGGTCCATGCGTTGCTTTCGCAATTCATAGAGAGTTGGAATGTTGAGCGGGAGCTGAAGGATTATCTGCTTTCCGCAATTAATCCATCCAATGTTCGAAGTGCAGTTACGATCTTTTTGGACTACCTCGACAGGGATTTCAAGAACAGCCTTTCGCAGTACTTCACGAATACTCAAACACCGCTAGAGGTCGTCAACGACGCAATGAACTTCTTGAGGACATCACTACTTGTTGCCGCTAATCCGGAGCTTGACAGGAAGGTCAGAAGCGCAATGGATCAGAACACAACTTATGCTGATCTTGTGGCCCTTTTTAGAGAAGTGGCCTCATCTGCCGGTCAAACGATAGGGGTCGGAGGAATAGTAGCCAACCTTGACAGACAGGCGAACATAAGTGGTCAAGAACCGTTCGCTGATTTCATCAGACGTAGATGGAAAGAGACTTCTTTGGTCGGTACTTTCTCGAAGGTACATTCCGACATTTTCAGCGAGCTTGACCTTTCAATCAAGCCGGTCGAGGTTGAGAGGGTCTATTACAGGGGAATAATCTCTCCTTCCGGAGCGAAGACCTTTGACATAAAGCTTGCGGGAATACACGCAGTCTGGCTTAAAGACGATGTTCCGGCCGGCAAGGCGAATTTCACATTTGCTGAAACGTTCAAGAACTTCTTCCAGAATTACGTTTCGGCTTGGAATGCGGCTCCGTTTGGCAGGTACTACTTCAACACTGTGTTTGTGGCGATGGTTACGACTTTTGTAGAGATAATCTTTGCGGCGATGGCCGCATTCGCCTTTGCGAAGATGGATTTCTTCGGCAAGAATCTGTTGTTCACGCTCTTTTTGGCAACGATGATGGTTCCTGGCGAGGTCCTGTTGGTCCCGAACTATATCACGCTTACGGCGCTCGGTTGGGTGGACTCGTACTATGCTCTAATCGTTCCGTGGGTTGTCTCCGTCTTTGCGATATTCCTTCTGAGGCAGCATTTCATGACGATTCCTAATGAACTCTACGATGCGGCTATGATAGACGGACTCTCAAAGTGGCGTTTTCTCTGGACGATTCTCGTTCCGCTCTCAAAGCCGGCGGTGATTACTGGTGCGCTGCTGAAATTCGTTGGAAGCTGGAATTCTTTCCTCTGGGTTCTTATTGTTACAAAAAGTCCGGAGATTAGAACTTTACCTGTCGGGCTCCAGAATTTCAGTTCGGCTACCGGAAGCGACTATCACCTTTTGATGGCCGCTGCCACTTTCTCGATAATTCCTGTTGTAATTCTCTTCTTGATTACGCAGAAGTACTTCATTGCCGGAATTGCCAGGAGTGGTCTCAAATAAAGAGCAAGAAGGATAAGTCAAGATTCCCGCTCGGGTTGTTCTTGTTCATGGCTCTTCTCTTATCGCTCCTGGCGATAACGAATGTCAACGCTTACCTTAGCTACAAACAGGCTCAAAGAAGACTGGAGAATCTCCAGAAAGAGTATGATGCGCTCGAGAAAGAGATAAGAATCAAGGAATCTGAACTTGATCTGCTTAGAGAGTTGATTCCTGGCATCAACGGTGGAGGCAACAGATGAGATTCGTTGTTACGACTTCATACAAACCGACGAAAGAAGTAGTATCTTCTGCGAGAGGGCTGGCCGAAGAACTGGGTGTCAAATATGTTTCAAGAAGCCGGCTTAAGGAATTTGAGAGCGAGCATTCGCTCGACTTCTACTATGTTTTCGATAAGAATGGCCAGTTAACCATTAGAAATAGGGAGACGGTTTTCTTCTTTCACCCCGGAATGTCAAAGGTAAGATTCAAAAACATGAGAATTCAGGATTCCGACTATTTGATAAAGAGCATGGATCTCTCCGGAAGTGAAACTGTGTTGGATACAACGTTTGGTCTCGGAAATGAAGCGCTTCTTATCGCGCACTATCTGCCTGAAGGCAAAGTGATAGGCCTGGAGGCGTCCGAACACATATACAGGATCGTTTCTCACGGTCTTCGCAACTACCCCTATGCAGATGAATGGTTAATAGAGGCTTCGAAAAGGATAGAGCTTCATAATAGAGATCTACGAGACTTTGTGAAAGGCTGTGAAGACAATGCTTACGATATAGTCTATTGTGATCCTATGTTTGACAGCCCGCAGATGAGGTCTCATTCGATTAACCCTCTAAGGCCATTTGCGATGTATGAAAGGATAAATAGATCGGACGTTGATGAAATGATCAGGATTTCGTCAAAGAGGTTCATTATCAAAAGCAGAACACGAGACAGCCTCTTCGAAGAGCTCAATCTCGAGTTCGACAGACTCTGGGGTAGCAAAAAGAGCGGAGTCCTGTACGGGGTTATTGATAAAGAATGATACCAATTCTCCTCGGACCGACCGCTGTGGGAAAGACATCACTTCTTCTGGATTTGGCTCAGAGACTCCCGATAGAAATTGTCTCCGTTGATTCGCGTCAGATCTACCGTTTCATGAATATCGGCACGGCCAAGCCAACCGAGAGTGAACAGGCCGTCCTTAAGCACTGGCTGATCGACATACGTGATCCAGATGAAGACTTTGATGTGATGGAGTTCAGAAACCTTGCTCTGGAAAGTGTTGCGGACATAACTGCTAGAGGGAAGATCCCGATTCTCGCCGGCGGAACTGGCCTTTACGCCGAGGTCCTTATGAAGGGTTTGGTGGACGTTCCCCCCAGAGATGAAACGGTGCGAGAGGCCCTTCTTCAGATAGAATCCGAAAACAAAGGATCGCTGAGGAAGATCCTGGAAAGAGTCGACAAGAATGCCTTTGAAAGATTCCACGAGAACGATCTCAAGAGAACTATAAGGTATCTTGAGGTTTTCTTCAAAACGGGAAGACCGCTAACTGAGTTGCAGAACGAGAGAGATCACAATCGTGACTTTTGTCTTGTCATTCTCGAAAGGGATAGGAGCGAGCTCCATGCCAGAATAGAGAGTCGTCTACATGAGATGATTCGCGCAGGCCTTGCCGATGAGACCGAGAGCCTTCTGTCAAAAGGCTATGGGCCCGAGCTCAACGCATTTAAGACAATAGGTTACGCCGAAATGGTACAATATATTAGGTGTGGTGTATCCCTTTCGGATACCATCGAGCGGATTCTTGTGAACACGAGAAGATACGCTCGTCGTCAGATTATATGGTTTAGAAGATATTCTGAAGCTCTGAGAATTGACCTGTCCAGTCTAGAAGGTGAGGCTGCTCGGGTTTTAGAAAATACGGTTCTCTCAGTTTGGGGGGGTAAGAATGGCTGAAAAGTTCAATTTGCAGGATCGTTTCCTTAATCTTCTTAGGGTTAACAGGATCGAAGTGAAGATGTACCTTGAAGGGGGATTCCAGACGAAGGGTTTGGTCAAGTCGTTCGACAATTTCACGGTGCTGCTTGAGGACGGTCAGGAGCAGACTCTGGTCTACAAGCATGCAATCAAGATGATGGTTCCCCAGAAGTACGTGAAATTGACGAATACTACTGGCAAGAAGGAGGACTGAAGCGAGCATAGACACTTTACTTGTCGCTGTTTTTTCGTCTGAAGAGCAGAATATCAAGTCAGAAATACTGGGCGAGCTTAACGAGCTCGCCCGGACTGCTGGGTACGAAATCGTTGAGACAGTGGTCCAGAACCTCGATTACCCTGATCCCCGTCACTATCTGGGCAAAGGCAAGGTGGATTTTGCGAGGAGAACACTGGAAGCTTTTGGTGCAGTCCTCATTATCACCCGTCATGAGCTGTCTCCATCTCAGGCAATGAACCTGGAGAAGCTTCTTGGAGTCCCCGTAATGGATAGGACGCAACTTATCCTGAAGATCTTTGGGGACCACGCATCGACCAAGGAAGGGAAACTCGAAGTTGAGATGGCCAGTCTTAAGTATCAGTTGCCGAGGCTGAAAGGCTTCGGAAGGATGCTTTCGCAGACTGGAGCGGGAATAGGAACAAGAGGGCCCGGAGAGAAGAAGCTTGAAACGGACAGGCGGCAGGCGCAGGAGAGAATCTCTCGGCTTCGCAAAGACATAGAAGAGATGGGCAGGCAGAGAGAGATCTCGAGGAAGAAAAGACTCGTTTCGTCGATCCCACTGGTTTCCTTTGTAGGATATACGAATGTTGGGAAGTCATCGCTGGTATCTGAAATCAGCAGTGAAGACCTTCTTGTAGAGAACAAATTGTTCGCGACTCTTGATACTCGAGTCAGGAGAGCTAGACTACCTGCAGGAATGCAGGTTCTCATTTCAGATACCGTTGGTTTCATTAGAGAACTGCCACACGAATTGATGGAGAGTTTCAGATCGACGTTAGATGAAGTCAAATACTCGGATCTTCTGGCTGTAGTTTCCGATGCCTCTGACATGGCAGTCAAAGAGAAATATGAAATCGTCGATCGTACCCTGCGGGATATCGGCGCCGGTGAAATCAAGAGGATCCATGTCTTGAATAAGATCGATCTATGCACGAACGAGAGACTTGCGGAGCTCGGGACGATCTTTCCAGAAGCCGTGATGGTTAGTGCTCTGAAGAGTTACAATATCGAAGGTATATTGAGCGAGATATCAACGCGGCTATACGGTAAGAGATCTCGGAGAAAACTTAGACTTAAACCTACCGAGTTTTCGAGCTTCATGAGGTTCAGGGGTTCGGTCGAAATTCTGTCTGAGAACTACGAAAAGGATCTTATTGAGGTTGAGTATGTGTCCTCCGATGAGATAAATAAAAGGCTCATTTCTTCTATTTGTGAGGAGGGAAGGAAATGAAGAGATTATTGTCGGTCACAGCGGTGCTCTTATTTGTAGGTGTGCTGTTTTCTGCGACTTTGCTGTTTCCGCTGAAGAGGGCTCCAGAAGTAACAGGTTACTTTGGCGAGTATCGTGGCAACTCAAGAAATATCAATTATCCCGAGCACTTCCATATGGGAATGGATTACTCCACGGGAAGCATCGTTGGATTAGATCTCCTTTCTCCGGACAACTCGTATGTTCACCAGATATACTTAAATCATCCCATATACGGGATCGGTATAGCTCTGATGCTTCCAGAGGTTACGAACATTCTCACAAACGAGAAAGGAATCAATGTTATATTCGCTCACGTTAACGAGATTGGAGACACTTCCTCTCTCACCGGAAGAAAACTCAACGATCTTTATCATCAATTGATCTCCGAGTTTGGAGATCAATATATCGAAGTAACCTTCGACCCGAGAGAGCTTCCGTTTAGGAAAAGCGATGTTGTTGCGAAATCCGGAAACAGTGGAAATGTGGCGCCTCATCTTCATCTCGAAGTAAGAGATTCAACTATGAAGACGATAATCAATCCCGGATTCTATTTTGACACAGGTAATCCGACATCTGCGGTTGAGATTCTTGACATAAGGGCAGGCGGAAAGACCTATTCTTTCGCACAGGGAAAGCCAACGATTGAAATGACCTCCAGCACCCCTCTGGATCTCCATGCCAAGGTGCAGCTGAGGCATCCGGTAAGCCCGAAGACGATCGAGCTTTATGTTGAAAACAATCTCGTGTATCAGATTGACTTCGTTTCTTTCGATTCGGACGAAGCAGACAGGGTCCACGAAATATACTCTTCGCCATCGACAGAGTCTGACTACTGGTTTAACCTTAACTCCAGGATATCTCTCAGTTTGCTTCCGATAAACATCTGGGACGACATAGACTGGACGAATCCAAGAGATGCCAGGGTAGTAGTTCGTGATCACTGGGGCAACGAGGCTTCGAAGGACTTCAGAATAGTCATGAGGAGGTAGTTTCGGATGTTTTTCAAGAAGAAGCCGCGTGACATAAGCAAGAATCCGTTTTACGACAGCGGAAACACAATCATCGTACATTTTGAATGCAACAAGTGCGGGGAGAAGTTTAGAAGCCACTTGAGAAAGTACTACGATGTGAGCGTCAATTACGGAAAGGGAAAGGGAGCCTATAGACTGGATAAAGAATTTGTTGGCAGCAAGTGTCAGAACAAGATCCAGATCACTGCCGATTTCAGCAGAGCATTCAGGCCCTTGTCCTTCGAGATAATTGGTGGTAGATTCTTATCCGAGGAAGAATATGGAGAATAGATTCAGTTTATAGGAGGCAGTCATGAAGACTTGGTTGTTCACCAGTGAAAGCGTTACCGAAGGCCATCCCGACAAAATGGCAGATCAGATTTCAGATTCGATACTCGATGCGATGTTGACTCAGGATGAAGATTCTAGAGTCGCGGTTGAGACTCTTCTGGCAACGGGCGTTGCAGTAGTTGCCGGAGAAGTAAGCACAAAGGCTTACGTAGATATTCCCAGGGTAGTAAGGGATACAATTCTCGATATCGGTTATAACAGGGCAAAGTTCGGCTTTGACGGAGAGACCTGTGCAGTTCTTACAAGTATCGATGAGCAGTCGCCGGATATTGCACTTGGAGTGAATAAGTCCTTTGAGGCGAAAAAGAATGATACAGATAGATATGCGCTTATCGGCGCGGGGGACCAGGGTATGATGTTCGGCTATGCAACGAATGAAACTGCCGAGATGATGCCATTGCCGATAGTCCTTGCCCACAGGCTGGCCCGTAGGCTCAGCAAAGTGAGAAAGGATCAATCTGTTCGTGGTTTTAGACCCGACGGAAAGACCCAGGTCACAGTTAAGTATCAGGATGGCAAGCCCGTTGGCGTAACTGCGATAGTTGTATCGACCCAGCATGATCCTGACTTGACTGCAGAGGAGATCGAAAGACTCGTAGTTGACAACGTAATTGCTCCTGAAATAGACCACGAGCTACTTCTTGAAGGGGTCGAAATCTTTGTGAACCCGACGGGCAGATTCGTCAGGGGAGGTCCTTCTGCAGATACGGGATTGACTGGCAGGAAGATCATCGTCGATACTTACGGAGGCTGGACACCTCACGGTGGAGGAGCCTTCAGTGGAAAGGATCCTACGAAGGTAGATAGGTCTGCTCACTACATGGCGAGATATGCTGCCAAGAATATCGTGGCAGCCGGCCTTGCAGATCGAGTCACTCTTCAGCTTGCCTATGCGATAGGTGTTGCTAAGCCCGTATCCTTCATGATCGATGCCCACGATACAGAGAAGGTCGACCTCGAGAAGCTCAGAAAGGCGGTCCTTAAGGTCTTTGATTTCAGACCTGCGGCAATAATCGATCGTCTCAACCTGAAGCGCCCTATCTACAGACAGACAGCTTCATACGGTCATTTTGGAAGGATCGACGTCGAGCTTCCGTGGGAAGAAACAAACGCCGTCGACCAATTGAAGAAAGCATTAGATTGATGATAGAATAAACAGGTAAATCTCGAAAGGAGGAGAAGTGATAAGTGCCTAATAATGCATCAGCAAAGAAGAGAGTAAAGCAGACGGCTAAGAGAACCGTAATGAACAGGGCCGTCAGGACAAAATTCAGAAATGCTTCCAAGAAGCTATACAAGGCTATGGAACAGGGCGAAGATCCACAGTCCGTTTCTTCCATGCTTAGCGAAGTATATTCTACTCTCGACAAGGCGGCGAAGTCAGGAACTATTCATAAGAATACGGCTTCACGTAAAAAGGCAAGATTGACCGCCAGAGTCAAGACTTATGTCGAAGCGAGAGGTTAATTGAACCAAAAAATAAGAAAAGGTGGCCTAAGCCACCTTTTTTTCATGATAACTAAATGTTGTCAGGGGTAGCTTCCTGGTGAGTACCGGCGAGGACGTTCTCCTCGGTTTCAGGATCAAACAGGTGCATCATAGACATATCGAAGACCAGATCCATTTTGTCGCCTGCAGACGCTCTGCTCTTCGGATCAACCTTTGCGACGATTTCGTCCCCGTGAATATTGGCGTGGATTAGAGTTTCGCTTCCAAGGGGTTCTACAACATCTACATTGCCCTTCACCGTGAATTCGTCTTTTGGCGCAACCGCATACATCTTGTCGTAGATGTCTTCCGGTCTTATACCGAAAGTCGTTTCTTTGCCGACAAGGTGCCCGAGCCTCTCGACCTTGTCTTCAGGAACGAGAAGCTTCATGTCTTCCTTTACTACCCAGACTTTTCCTCCTTCAGATACAAGCTTCGCGCTGATGAAGTTCATTGCGGGAGTGCCGATGAATCCAGCAACGAACTTGTTCTTCGGCTCGAAGTAAACTGAATAAGGATCGCCGATCTGCTGAATTATTCCGTCTTTCATAATTACGATCTTGTCGGCCATTGTCATTGCTTCAACCTGGTCATGAGTAACGTAGATAATCGTTGCTTGAAGGTTCTGGTGAAGCCTCTTCAGTTCGGCTCTCATCTGTACCCTCAGCTTGGCGTCAAGGTTGGAGAGAGGTTCGTCGAAGAGGAAGACTTTTGGGTTTCTAACAATAGCTCTACCGACTGCGACCCTCTGTCTCTGACCACCGGAAAGCTGCTTTGGCTTTCTATCCAGCAACTGCTCTATCCCAAGAATACGTGCCGCTTCTGTTACCCTCTTCTCGATCTCCGGCTTTGGAGTCTTTCTCAACTTAAGTCCGAAAGCCATGTTTTCGTAAACAGACATGTGTGGATAAAGCGCGTAGTTCTGAAAGACCATGGCGATGTCTCTATCCTTAGGTTCGACATCGTTAACAACTCTTCCACCGATCTTGATTGTTCCTTCCGTAATCTCCTCAAGGCCCGCGATCATTCTGAGTGTCGTCGTCTTTCCACAGCCTGAGGGACCGAGTAGAACCAGAAACTCCTTGTCCTGTACTTCGAGATTCGCATCGAGAACGGCCTTGAATCCGTTCGGATAAGTCTTTGCTACCTTCTCGAGGATAACTTCTGCCATCTTGCACCTCCGTCAATCATCATCAACCTGAACGATAAGATCCTTTATCTCGACATCCATAGCTTCATCGCCAGCGTCCATTAAGTAAAGATCGTAAACCCGTTCGAGAAATCTGTTGAGGAGTACGTACTTGTCGTAGTCCATCATAACTGCCTTTGGAAGACCGTTTTTTGTTATAATTATATCGGCCTTCTCACAATCGTCAACAACCTTTGAAAAGTGAGCTTTTGCTTCGGCCAGAGAATAAAATGAGAGCTCGTGTAATTTTGACAAGAGAACCACCTCGGGACCATTATACAGTATGACCACAATTATAGTCAAGCTTTTTTTCGGAGGTGCCAGAGATGGCGAAAAAGTTCTTCCAGAAACAGCCGATGATGAGAAAGGTTATCTATGCTCTACTTCCAATCTCGGTATTCTCCATTGGAAATTTCGGCTGGGTAGTCTTCTCCACGGTTCTGCTTTCGGTTCTGGTTTCAGTCCTATGCGAATGGCTCTTTGAAAGGAAAAAGGGAAAATCGGTGAGCGAGGCTTCTATAGTCACCGGTATTTTGATGGGTCTGGTCCTTCCTCCTGCAGTACCGTTCTGGATCGTCATAGTTGCCAGTTCTTTTGCAATTGTTTTTGCGAAAATGGCATTCGGGGGCTTTGCCAAAAACCTATACAATCCGGCTCTTGTTGGCAGAGCCTTTGTCTACGTGAGTTTTCCGGCTGCAGTTCAGCAGAGCTGGACGCCGGCCGTCCAGTCATGGGGACAGGGCTTCAGTAGATGGATCAGCTCCGACGTTATTACTATGGCCACCCCTATGAATGTCATCAGGAGCGGAGAAGAGGTTAGCGCATGGAGAATGATCTTCGGGAACATCTCCGGCACTGCGGGAGAGACTGCGAAGTGGCTGATTGCTGCGGCGGCCGTTTACCTGATACTAACCAAGACCGCGTCGTGGAAGATCATAGTCTCCACTCTCGTTTCGGCCTTCGCGATGTCGGGAATACTCTTCTTGTTCGGACTTTCAAGCATAAATCCTGTCCACTCAATAATCGGAGGTAGCATTCTGTTCGGAGCTGTGTTCATGGCAACTGATCCTATCAGTGCCCCTAAGAAGGATACAGCAAAGTGGATATATGGAGTTATTATCGGGTCTCTAGCCATAGTAATCGGCACATTCTCACTTTTTGGTGCCGGTCTGATGTTTGCGGTGCTTATCGCAAACACATTCGCATCTCTTCTTGACTATCTGGTGACCCCAAAGAAGGTGAAAGCATGAGTGAAAAGCTCTACTCTGTAGTATTCACTTTCATTCTTACAACCGTATTCGTTATCTGTCTTGCAGGAATCAACGCAATTGCTTCAGGCACTATTGAAAGGAACGAACAGCTTGAATTTCGTCGTTCTTTGATCTATGTTTTCAATATTGTAGAGGATGCGCGTTCTCTGCCGGGTGAAGAAGTGCAAAAACTCTATTTGGATAGAATACAGGAGATCGACGGTGAGCAGACCGTATACATTGCTGATAATGAAGGAAAGAGAGAAATCGCATTTACAGTTCAAAGCGCAGGTCTATGGGGAACTATAACGGCCCTTGTCGCAGTTGATGAGAGTGGTTCTAGAATAGTTGGGATTGATTTTGTGAACCACTCAGAGACCCCAGGACTGGGCGGGAGAATCGACGAAACAGCTTTCAAGGAACAGTTCAGGGGAGAACGGATATCATCGAGTTCTTCTGCCCGAATCGCCGTAGTGTCTGGACAGGATACTGGTTCGAAAGACGACTCAAAGGTAGATGCGATTACTGGAGCAACAAGGACTTCGGAGTCGATTCAAACTCTGCTTAATAAGGCAATCAACGATGTATTTCCTGCAGTTCTTGAGGCGGTGAATTAGAAATGGCTGAATCAAAAAAGTCGGTTTTTCTTACAAATATCTGGAAAGACAACCCCGTCATTGTTCAGATATTGGGAATCTGCTCGGCTCTGGCTGTAACAAACAACCTCACAAACACTCTAATAATGGGCATCGGCCTTATCTTCACCACCGCTTTCTCCTCGTTTACAATCTCGGCTTTGAGAAGGCATATCCCAAAGAACGTCCGTATGATGGTGCAGGTTCTGATAATAGCCACCTACGTCATAATTCTCGATATTGTCTTGAAGGCCTATCTGCCTTCTATAAGCAAAGCACTTGGTCCTTATGTGGGCCTTATAATAACCAACTGCATTATCATGGGTCGTGCAGAGGCTTTCGCACAGTCGCATGGGCCTGTGCTCTCTTTCATAGATGGAATCTCTGCGGGAATAGGTTATTCGTTGATCCTGCTTGCCGTGGCTTTTGTGAGAGAACTGCTGGGCTTCGGTACTCTGTTCGGATTGAGAGTCATGCCTGAAGGCTTCACTCCATGGGTAATAATGATAATGGCACCCAGTGCCTTCTTCATATTAGGTGCGATAATCTGGATCGCAAGGACTCCGATCGTGAAGAAGAAGTGAGGGGGGGAGATGTAGATGGGAGTTCCGCTTAATCCTTTTGTGATAATGATCGCAGCAGCTCTTACTAGCAACATGGTTCTGAGCAACTTTCTGGGGATGTGCTCGTTCATTTCGGTATCGAAGGACATAAAGACGGCCAATGGTCTTGGCATGGCGGTAACCTTTGTTCTTACCTTGACATCTGTGCTCAATTACATAGTGTATTACTACATTCTTGTCCCGCTGAATTTAGTCTATCTAAGGTACATAGTGTTCATTATTGTCATTGCCGCATTCGTTCAGTTTCTGGAGATGGTCATAGACAGATTCTCTCCAACACTCTACATGAATCTCGGGATCTTTCTGCCTTTAATTACAGTGAATTGTGCGATCCTTGGGGGCGTACTGTTCATGATTATCAGAGAGTACAGCCTGATTCAGTCGTTATTCTTCGGTTTCGGCTCTGGAGCCGGCTGGTGGCTTGCGATAGTTGCTCTGTCTGCAATGCGAATGAGACTTAGAGAGAAGGACCTGCCTCCTCAGTTGGTGGGCCCGGGAATAACAATGATTATCATCGGCATTATGGCCCTGGCCTTTATGGGTTTCTCGGGCATGCTGCCCGTCCAGTAAGGTGGTGTTTGGTTTGCAGATAATCGTCACGGCTCTGGTCGTTGGAGGGATCTCCGCAGTACTCGCTGCCGTTCTTACAATTGCAGACGCTCTTGTGAACAATTATGGAGAAGTAAGTATCACTATCAACGACTCGAAGAGTCACAAGGTGAAGGGCGGATCTACTCTTCTTTCGACTCTTGCTGGAGAAAAGATCTTCATTCCATCTGCCTGTGGGGGAAAGGGCAGCTGCGGTCTCTGTAAGGTTAAAGTGAAGACGGACGTTGGGCCTATACTTCCCACTGAACTTCCTTATCTTTCGCCTAAGGAGAAGAAGGACAATGTGAGGCTTTCGTGCCAGATCAAAGTTAAGGGCGATATGTCAATCGAGATTCCCGAAGAGTTGTTCAATATTCGCGAATATGTGGCGACAGTCTCTTCTATAGAAGACGTTACTCACGACATTAAGGAAGTCTTTTTCAGTATTCAAGATGAGATAAGTTTCAGAGCTGGTCAGTACGTCCAGCTGGTTGTCCCTGCCTATGGGGATACAAGAGAAGAGACCATGAGAGCCTACTCGATGTCCTCCCAGCCGTCCGTGAAGAATGGAGTGGAACTCCTTATAAGACTGGTTCCAAATGGAATTGTAACCACTTACGTCCACAAACTGCTCAATGTGGGTGACAGGATTAAAATCCTCGGACCATTCGGAGATTTCTTTCTAAGAGATACAGATTCAGATATAATATTCATTGCCGGCGGTTCTGGAATGGCTCCGATCAAGTCAATCTTGTTGGATATGATGGAAAAGGGAGTTGAGAGAAAGGCGTATTATTTCTTTGGAGCAAGAAGTAAGAGGGATCTTTTCTACCTTGAGGAGATGAAGGAAATCGAAAGCAAGATGCCAAATTTTCACTTCATTCCTGCGCTGTCCGATCCGCAGCAGGAAGACAACTGGCAAGGCGAGGTAGGTCTCATTACTGATGTTGTCGACAGATATCTTTCCGAACAGGGTGATGATGTTGCAAGAGAAGGGTATCTCTGCGGCAGTCCCGGAATGATAAACGCCTGCATAGATGTTTTGACGAAGCACAAAATCACTGAAGAAAAGATCTACTACGACAAATTTGGATAGTTTTGGAGGTGAGATTGTGAAACAGACTCCGGACTTCGATAAGATCCAGGAAAATATGAGAGCCGGCAGTATTACCGGCCCGGGTTTTCTTGGTAACGACGAAAGAAACCTGGTAGATATTATTAGTGAGGATCAGGCGAAGGTAAAGGAACTGGGTTTGACAAACGAGATAATCGCGAACAAACTGGAAATGTTTATGAAGCAAGGCGAGAGAGGATTCGGTTCGCCTGTAAAGGTCGATGACCGATTCGTTGTAATCGTTGAGGAGAGCCGTGGCTACATACCCTGCCCCTTTCGTCACGGTCATCTTTCAAAGAAAGCCAACATCAATGTCAGGAACATAGCTCGAAAGGAAGAAGTCGACTACTCACCTATTTCAATCCATCTGATTAGAGAACATGGCTTTTATCAAGGGAAGGGGTCGCCTTACAGGCTTGATCCAGCAAAGGTTGCAAAGATTCTAGAACTTATCTGAATGATGGGAGCAGCGAAAGTGAAAGGCGCTAAGGTGAAGCGTTATAGAAACAGGGCGTTGTTCACAGTCGTCTTTGTGTTGGGACTGATTGCATTTGCTTCTTACTACGCATTTGGTCACAAGAAAGATGTTGTTGTGCCCATAGATGAGATTATGCTTGACGATCTTGTTTTCAATCGAAGTATCTTCACTTTTCTCGGTGAAGCGCCATTTCCGCCAGATCAGGGACTTGCGAATGGGGTTTCCGTCAAGCAGGAAAGCGGAGAAAGCATCAGAGTGTTCTACCCTCCGTATGACAACTCGGTGCGCTGCCTGCAACTGGATCTCAGTTCAAGAGTGATAAACGTCTATGTCTGGAAAATGGAATCTGTTGAAGCTGCAAAAGACACATGGGAGACGCTCTTCCTTGTAGAAGGATCGGTTCTGACTAGAGATTTAGGAAGGATTAAGAAGTCAGATTACTACTACGCCAAAATAGTCAGGTTCGGAGGTAAAGATCAGTCCTTGCTATGGCAAAAAGGTAAATGGGTTATCCTTGCGAAGAGTCCGGGTTTTACGCTCAACGAGAAGGAAGAGATGCAGATTCTTACGGAGTTGTTTGATCCTAGTATAAGAAGCTAGTTTCTTCCTCGGAATAGACTTCGATGCCGTTCTTCATGAGCAGTTCTGCCGTTATTCCCATTCCGTCAATCATCACTCCGCTGAAGGTTCCGTCGTAGATACCTCTACAACCACAAGAAGGACTTCTCGATTTGAGAACTGCAATACTTGAACCTGAGAGTTTTGCAATCTTCAGAACCTCCTCGGCCCCCTTCTCATAGTTGCTCGTGACATCGTTTCCAAACTGATCTAGGACTATCTTGCTTGCCAGCCAGTCCTTTGAGGTAGTAACCTCCGCACGAGGCCTAGGCGTGGGGAGTCCGCCAAGCTGCTCGGGGCACACAGGCAAAAAAACAAACCTGTCGACCAGCTCTAGAAGCTTGAAAGACAGGTTGTTATCTCCGCGATAGGTGCAATTAACTCCGATCAGGCACGCACTAACCAGTATCTTTGTCATTTACCACCGGCAGCGGTGCCGTCATCCTCTCTTCTAATGACGTACATGAGGTCACGTGTTGGAAGCATCGAAAGTGGATTCATCGTGTTGGTCTTCGGATCTCTGACTTCGAAATGTACGTGAGGACCAGTCGAGACCCCTGTGCTTCCGACCCGGCCGATTAACGAACCGGTATCCACTCTTTGGCCTACATAAACACTGATCCTGCTCATGTGGCCATAGCGGGTTACGTAACCGTTGTCGTGCTGTATTTCGACCATATTTCCATAACCGCCGTTCACTCCGGCAAAGACTACTGTTCCCCTCGAAGCTGCGAAGATCGGCGTTCCTTCCGGAGCCGCAATGTCAAGCCCCGAATGGAATGAGGGCTGCCCGCTTACAGGATGTGTTCTCCAACCGTAATCAGAAGATATTACTCCATAAATGGGCCATCTGAAAGGGGTGCTCTGAGGAATGTACTGATACAGGTTGACTAAAGACATGGGAATAAAAACTCTTTGACCGGGATTGATTACAGAATCCGGCCTGAGATTATTTGCTGCTATCAATTCATCGACAGGAGAGAAAAACAACTTTGCGATGTACTCGAAGGTGTCACCAGACTGAACCTCGTAGATCAAACCGTCCGGTTGAGGTATCTTAAGCGTGTCCCCTGCTTTAATGCTGTTTGCACTTTTGATATTGTTGAAGTCAATAATAGTTGAGATACTGACACTCAGATCTCTCGAAATAGTATGAATCGAGTCTCCCGGCCTAACCACGTATGTAACGAGGAAATACGCAAAACTGCGAGTCATTAATAGCAAAAACGATAATAGGAATAACAGAATGACCCGACGGTTCATTCCCTGCCACCTCCAAATAGCCCCAAAGAAAAGAAGACAACCAAGATTATTATACCAAAAAGCAGTCCAACGGCAAAATGCAGACCGAAAATTGATTGTAAAATAATTGATAACCCAATCAAAACAGATACCGCGCTCCCGAGTAGAACGACAGCAGCCGCTGTATCCTTAAGCACACGCACTCTTTCATCATAGTAGGGCCTCAATATGTCTGCTATCTTCTCGACCAGGGTATTGATTCCTTCGAGAAGCAGAACCATAAACGTACAGAAGAGAAGCCAGTAATAATCACCCTTATCAAGTCCGATCAGTGCGCCGACAGTCAAGATCACTGCTCCGATTACAAGCTGGATTCTGAAGTTTCTCTCTCCTAGAAGGTGCTTGATTCCATTTGTTGCGTTGCCAAGACTCTTGACAAACTTCTTCATTCAAATCCCCGGCCGACAGAATCTATTCTTTCTCTTCTAATACTATACGATTTCTCTATTAGTGAGTAACCGAAATCAATCGCCTGGGAATTCATCTCTACGTACTTTGCTTTTATGTGTTTTGCCATGGCATCTTTCAACGACTGAGTTGTGACGAAATTTCCTGCTCTGGCAATCAACCCTAGACCGACCATATTGGCCGGCAGAGTACTTCCAAACTTGTTCTCAGTGAGCTCTGTCACTGGCTTCGATATGATCTTTCTCGTCATTCTGATTCCTTCTTTTGGAATAGACTTCACGAGAGTGGAGTCGACAATAAGGACGCCGTTCATGTGAATGAGAGGGACATGAGCATTTACAGCGGTTTGGTGCATAGAGTAAATCAGTTCAAAGGAATGAGCCTTGGGGTAATCTATGGGCTCAGTGTTGAAGAGAACATCGCAGTAAGAGAGTCCTCCTCTCACCTGGGCTCCGAAAGACTGGGTCTGCACTACCCAACTTCCCTGTATCAAAAGGGCCTCTGCGAGAATTATCCCCATCAAAACATTTCCCTGGCCTCCAATACCGGAAATCCTTACCGAATGAGGTTGAGAGAATGCGTGCTTCATGCTTTCTCACCTCTCTCCGCTGCGATTATCTGCTCGCTCTTTGCCTTGTATCTGTCGCTGTATGTTTCCGCTTCTATATTCACAAACTCACCTGCAACGATCTTATCTTTCAGCTCTTCGGGAGTCATTGTTTTTGATTTGGCTATTTGAACCGTGTTTTTCTTGAAGTATGCAAGCATGTCTTCGGGTTTCGACATTGCGTTGTACCTGCCATAGTACGTATGGCAGTTGGTCATGATCTCTACTATCCCCATGCCTCTATGGTTGAGGGCCTTCTGAATGAACTGAACCATTTGAGCATAGTGAAATACTGTCGTTCTGGCAACATACGTTGCGCCTGAAGAGACTGCCAGATTAACTATGTCAAACGAGTTTTCAACGTTCCCATATGGTGAAGTCGATGCTATCTTCTCGTAAGGAGTAGTAGGAGAGTATTGCCCACCGGTCATACCGTAGATATTGTTGTTGAACATTATTGCAGTGAGATCCATGTTTCTCCTGCAGGCATGAATGAAGTGATTCCCTCCTATGGCGACCATATCACCGTCTCCACCCATAACTACCACATTGAATTCCGGTCGGGCAAGCTTCACTCCTGTAGCGAATGCTACTGCTCTTCCATGAAGAGTGTGCATCGTATTGAAGTTCAGGTAGCCCGTAACCCTTGAAGAACATCCGATTCCCGAGATGACGGCGACTCTGTCGGGATCAAGTTCTTCCTTATCGACAGCTTCTATGAAAGCCTTCATAATAACGCCGTTTCCGCAACCCGGGCACCAAACATGAGGCATCCTGTCCTGCCTTAAGTACTTCATTAACCTTGCGATAGCCATGATTTCCTCCCATTCACTTTGTGAAATGCGTCATTGTGACACCTGTTTTTTCGAACATAAACTCAGTAAGTGGATCCGGGTAACCTTCGGAGAAGACAACCTTTTTTATCCCCGCATTGATTATTAGTCTGGCGCAGATGGAGCAAGGACGATGAGTAACGTATATAGTGGATCCATTAGTCGAGATTCCGAATTTCGCCGCTTGAGACAGTGCGTTTTGTTCAGCATGAGCGGCGTAACATATCTCCTGATTCTGGCCGGAAGGTATTCCCAGAGCATCCCTTATGCACTCTGTCTCATCGCAATGAGGAAAACCCGAAGGCGGTTGATTATAGCCGGTCGAAAGAATCCTATTCTCCCTCACTATCAGAGCGCCCACTTTTCTATGATGGCAGCTGGATCGCTCTCTAACCTGGTATGCGAGTCTCATGAAGTAAGAGTCCCAGCTTTCGGTCTCATTACTGCGTTCGTGAATAGAGAACCTCTTCAGATAGTCGGAAAGCTCTTCCACGGTCATTATCTCAGTCCTTCCAGAAGTTCAACATGGTTCTTCTCTTCGCTGATTACCTTTTCGAGAGCTTCGACAGTATCGGCCTTTGAGTTCTTCAAAAGACTCTCGTAGAACGCTATGCTTTTCTTTTCCACTTCTATTGCATGTTCAATAGCCTTTTTATAGTCTGAGCGGCTCATCGCGTCCTTCAATTCGTCAGAAAACACACTTGCCTCGGTTAAGGCCGCCATGTACTGACGTGCATCGTCCCAGTTTATAAGTTCTATGGCCTCCTCTTCAAATCTCCTGAGAAGAGTTCGAAAGGTATCGGCGTGACTTCTTTCCTGAGAAGAGAGGAACCTAAAGACCGAGCCCTGCCGGTCGTTATGCGCGCTCTCCGCCAGTTCTCTGTAAAAGTTCTCTCCTTCAGTTTCGATTCTTAATGCAACCTCGAGTACTTCATGTGGAGAAAGCAATCTCGATCTCCTCCTTTATATCCAGGAGCTGCTGTAACACTCTTCTGGAGACATCCATCCCGAAGTCGTTCAACTTAATTGTACCTTCGTCAGATGAGATATAATCTCCAATACGGGTTTTTATCTTTGAAACCAGGAGAGAAAGAAGCTCCCGAGAGTACACCAGATCAGACAGATCCACTCCTTCTGCCAACCTCAGTCCCATAAAGAGAGTTTCAAACAACTCCTGAACAGCATCGTTTTCTGCGAACTCGGCGATCGGTTTTATCTTCTGGTTGACCAAACTGCTGTAAAGTTGAAGGTCTTCGGTATTGACGTATCTATTGCGATCCAGATGACCGCCGGCAGAAACCCCGAAACCCAGATACTCCTCGTTTCGCCAGTACTTCAGATTATGAAGACATTCACTACCATCTTTTGCCCAGGATGATATCTCATATCTCTTGTATCCCATGCTGGCCAAAGATTCAAGAACCATGTCGTGAAGTTCTGCAATTGCTTCGGAATCGGGCAACTCAATGATAGCATCGTGTACCCGCCTCATCAATTCAGTTTCGTGATCTGAATCAAAGATATAGTATGAGATGTGATCGGGGGAAATCTCTTTGATCAGCTCTAAATTGGCAATCACGTTTTCTCTGTTTTCACCGGGTAACCCGAGAATGAAATCGAGATTCAGATTATCGAAAGTATCTCTGCTCAAGAACAACCTGCCCATAAGATCGGCGGGAACGGGTCTATCGCAACGCTCCAGTATACTCCGCTCGGATGACTGGACTCCCACTGAAAGCCTGGTGAAGCCAGTAGATCTCCATGCCAGGAGATGCTCTTTATCGAGCTCCCACGGGTTGGCCTCTATGGTAGCCTCGGACACATCTGTACCCAATGAAAGATTGACATGCGATACGATTTCCTCCATTAGGTCAATAGGATACAGCGAAGGTGATCCGCCTCCGAAGTACAAGGTATCGACGATTCCCGGGACCTCATACATCTCGATCTCCTTCTTCAACGAATCATGATAGGCCTCGACCGATTCCCTGTCGAATTGGATTGTGCAGAAATCGCAATAAGAGCATTTTCTAGCACAGAAAGGAATATGCACATACGCTCCCACACCCATCAGAATACAAGCCTCATGAAAATCCCGTTAAGGTTGAAGTTTGTGACTGAGATACCTGCAAAGACCGAATCGTCGCTCCCAAGCTTCGAGATAAGCATCTGTGCATCGATCCCTCGCATGCTTACCATGACTGTGGGCGAAAGCATTAGTCTCAGGTCGCCGGCCGGGACTATGAAATTCCCGGCGAAAGCCACGCCGAGATCGAAGGAAAGATAGTTCATCCCTATCCCTATACCGTAACCGACCTCTCCGAGCGAGTCGTTAGTCTTGAGATCCACAGTGGCGACAACGTTACTCTCTGCATTCTTTATCCTTAGGCTTCGCTCATATTCCTTTGCATAAAGATACAAACCTATATCGTTGAACGAAAAGGAGTCCTCCCCATGGAGGAATACGCTGAGGCCTCCATTGAGCTGACCCAGCGGCAGACGCACCCAGTTCCTCGCCAGATACTTCATCTTACCCACCGTTGAAAGCTCGAGTTCAAGAGTAGTGTGAGAAAAGATGGGGATCTGACTTGTGTTGGTGACGTACCTTACACCCATGAAAAGCCCCTCGTTGCTGGCAAGCAGCGATCCTCTGAAAAGACCGTCTTTGGTCTTCAGCTTAAGAAATCCGGTGGAGTATTCCTCCCAGATGTCCACATAAGTTACCCCAACGTAAGGGATTCCCGAGGCCAAAGCTAGTGTCAGATAAATATCTTCATATGCCCGTATGTCCGCGGAAACGCTCCACCCAGCATTGTTCAGCTTGATCTGAGTTTCGGAGAAGATCAGAACTCCCAGAAAAACAACTAAGAACAGACAAAGTCTCTTCTTCAATCTCTAAGCAGCCTCCTTGCGATTTCATTTGCCTTGGACGGGTTTGCCTTTCCTTTGGTCGCTTTCATGACCGCTCCCACGAAGTATCCAAGGACTCCCTCCTTACCGTCTCTAAACTGCTGAACGGCTGCAGGGTTGTCATTCATGGCCTTTCTAACTGCATCTTCGATCACGGTGTCATCGTCTATCTGTTGAAGTCCCTTTTCTCTAACCAATTGAGTCGGTGACTTTCCGTTCTCCACGATCACTGGAAAAATGTCTTTTGCTATCTTGTTTGAGATCTTGCCCTGCTCAATTAGATCGAAAAGCTCCTTGAAGTTCTCCGGACTTACCTTCACCTCTTCCAGGGAAAGTTGCCTATCGTTCATAAGCCTCATAACCTCTCCCATAATCCAGTTTGAACTCTCTTTGGGCTTTCCGGTGGCCTGCGCAACCTCTTCAAAATAAGAAGAGATTTCACTATCTGAAGCAAGAACGGAGGCGTCATAGCCGGGAAGCGAGTATTGCTCCATGAATCTCTCTACTTTCTCCCACGGAAGCTCCGGAAGACTTCTCTCAATTCTCTCTATAAGATCATCGCTGATGATAAGCTCTGGGAGATCAGGTTCGGGGAAATAACGGTAATCGTTCTCTTCCTCCTTTGATCTCATAGAATATGTTTCCTTTGAAGAGAAATTCCAGGACCTGGTTTCTTTTGCGACATCGACTCCTGAAGCCAACGCCTTGGAAATCCTCTCCTGTTCAAATTCCAGTGCCTTCTCAACGAACTTGAAGGAGTTAATGTTCTTGATTTCTACCCTGTTAGAGCTTCTCCCACTCTCGTCAACCATCGAGATGTTCGCATCGCAGCGCAATGCGCCCTTCTCCATGTCTCCGGAACACACACCCAGGGCCCTTAGCGTATCTCTGAGGAGTTCCATGAAGATGCGGGCCTCGACCGGACTCTTTAGATCTGGTTCTGTAACAATTTCAATTAGCGGAACCCCGCACCTATTTAGATCCAGATAACTTCCCGACGATCCAGTTATTGATTCCGTTCCCTGATGAACCATCTTGCCCGCGTCTTCTTCTATGTGAATCCTGCGGATCCTAATTCTTCGCTTCTCTTCGCCGTTTACGAGATACAGGTAACCGTTCTCGGCTATCGGGAAAAAGTATTGAGTAATCTGATAACCCTTCGGCAGATCCGGGTAAAAGTAATTCTTTCTGTCAAAGACCGACCGCCTGTTGATGGTGCAGTTCATAGCGATTCCAGCCATTATGGCGAACTCGACTACCCGTTCGTTTAACACCGGTAAAGTGCCGGGTTGACCTGTGCAGACAGGGCAAATAACAGTATTCGGTTCAAGATCGAAAACATCGGCCCGACAGCTACAGAATGCTTTGGTCTCGGTTTTGAGCTGAGCATGGATTTCCAGCCCGATCACAGTCTTATACATTATTTCGCCCACCTTTCAGGGATCTTCGCCAGTCCGTTCTCATAAGAGGGAGAGAGATCCTCAATCCCCCCGGCAGCATTCAGTAGTGAGACATCACTGAACCTCTTCCCTGTGAGAAGCAGACCGACAGGCAAACCGTCAACCAGGCCTATAGGAACTGAGATCGACGGAAGCCCTGCTACATTTGCGGGTATAGTATATATATCCATAAGATAGTAGGCGAGGGGATCGGTTATCTCGCCAAGTCTCGGAGCAATGACTGGCGAAGAGGGATTTACAATGTAATCATATTCATTGAGTACTCGGTTGAGTTCACCGGCCATGATCCTTCTTGTTTTCAACGCTTTTCTGTAGTACGCGTCATAATAGGTAGCGCTTAGAGTGAAAGTTCCAAGAAGAATCCTCCTTTTCACTTCTTCTCCGAAACCGCTGTCTCTGTTCTTGTTTATGAGAGTTTCATAGTCTTCTGCGGGACTTCTCGACCCAAATCTGATTCCGTCATAACGGGCGAGATTCGAGCTTGCCTCGGCCGGAGCGATCAAGTAATATGTGGCGACAGCATACTCGACACTAGGAATCGAAATCTCCTCTACTTTTGCACCGGCGCTCCTCATAGCTTCCATCATTGACAGGAATCTCTCTTTGACTCCCGAATCCAAACCCGGGTAGTTAAGCATCTCTGAAGGTGCAGCAAACTTCAGCCCCTTAATATCGCTTTCAATAGAGACATTGAAGTCAAGATTCCTCCTTAGAGTATTTGAATCCTTCAGATCATGGCCTGCGATCATCGCCATCACTTCTGCGGCGTCTTGTGCACAGCGCGTCATTGGCCCGATCTGATCCAGCGATGAGGCAAATGCAACCAATCCGTATCTCGACACAAGGCCATAAGTCGGTTTGAAACCAACGATTCCGCACATGGAAGCCGGCTGTCTTACCGACCCTCCGGTATCGCTTCCCAATGCAAATGGGGCAAGACCCGCAGCAACTGCTGCTGCGCTTCCACCACTGCTACCTCCAGGAATTCGGTCGAGATCCCAGGGATTTCTGGAAGGTCCAAACGCGGAGTTCTCAGTTGAGGAACCCATTGCGAACTCATCCATATTGGTCTTGCCAAGTATTATTCCGCCTTTATTGTTCAGCTTGCTGGTAACAGTGGCGTCATAAGGAGACTCATAGTTTTCAAGTATTCTACTCGCACAGGTTGTTCGAGTCCCTACCGCCAGAATATTATCCTTTAGAGCATAAGGAAACCCTTCCTTTTGCGAATCGGAAGGGTTGCTCACCTGAAGAAATGCATTCAGTTTGTCGTTGTATCTATCAATTCTCTCTCTATAAAACTCAAAAGAACCTCTTAAGGACATGATCTCTGAAAGTCTTAGATTCAGGGGATTCTTCTTCACGAAAGCCACCTCCAGATATTCAGGACAATTCTAACATTTTCAGAGCACTTCTAACAGCAGAAAACGACCGAAATTGAGTAAAAGGCCCATTTCTGAATCTAATGCCCTCTGCCATGGTGAGACTTTAGCAGCCGCAAAATGTTCGCGCGGTTGCGGTTGGACTGTATGAGACAAATAAAAGAGAAGCCTTTCGTTCCAGAGCAAGGAACTTTTATTCGTTCTATGATGCGCTGTACTCTGGAAGATCAGTTGAAAGTTGTGAGTTCTAAGTTGCAAGCGGTTGAGCAAAAACATCACATCCCGTCATGCTGAACATGTTTCAAAATACTGCTCTCAAGGTTTTTCGAACCTGCAACACCTACCTGCAACCTCGGTACTTCCCTTCAAGACCAGATCCCGTGCAGACCCATCACGGGATGACCCTGAACAGGGACTTTTCAGGGCAGGCTCTACGGGATGACAAAGGAAGGGATTGATATTAGAGTAACTCGGGATGCCGGCCTTAGGTTATTTGAAGAACATCGCATCCCGTCATGCTGAACTTGTTTCAAAACACTGCTCTCAAGGTTTTTCGAACCTGCAACCACCTACTTGCAACCTCGGTACTTCCCTTCAAGACCAGATCCCGTGCAGACCCCCCAAACAGGACCATTTTGGGGCAGGCGCTACGGGATGACAAAGAAAGGGATTGATATTAGAGTAACTCGTGATGCCGGCCTTAGGTTATTTGGAGAACATCACATCCCGTCATGCTGAACATGTTTCAAAATACTGCTCTCAAGGTTTTTCGAACCTGCAACCACCTACCTGCAACCTCGGTACTTCCCTTCAAGACCAGATCCCGTGCAGACCCCCCAAACAGGAGCATTTTGGGGCAGGCTCTACGGGATGACAGTCCTTCACGTCATCCTGAAGTGCTCCTGTTCAGGATCTCGTTCTTTGGTGGGAAAAACGCAAACAGTAGCAAGTGGCAAGATGCAAGTTGTGAGTTATAAGATCAAGAGCTAAAAAAGCGGTTCTTACTGAGCCGGTCAGTCCCTTATTTTCGCTTCTCGTCTTCTCGTGAGCGTAGCGAACGTCTCGACCATGCTCTTTCTCGATGCTTCTTATTGGTCTCGCAAAGCCGAAACTGGTCTGTGCGAACAGGCAGTCTTCAAAATCGCCTCCTGCCGAAGGCAGCATTGCGTCCCCGGATGCTTCTCCGGGCATTGCGACCTGGCGAAGCCAGCCTTGCGTCCGCCGATGTTCTTTCGGCGCCTTGCGTCTAATTTTAGCGATTTCGGAGGACGGCGGACCGTTGACGGACAACGTTGTTTTGAACAGCGTTCAGCGGGTCTTCGTTCCTAAGCGTTCAGCGGTTCCTAGGCCGCGAATCGGAACTGGCCACCGAAGGTGACTGGCTTTCAGAACGCCTCCTGCCGAAGGCAGCCTTGCGTCCCCGGATGCTTCTCCGGGCACTGCGACCTGGCGAAGCCAGCCTTGCGTCCCCGGATGCTTCTCCGGGCACTGCGACCTGGCGAAGCCAGCCTTGCGTCCGCCGATGTTCTTTCGGCGCCTTGCGTCTAATTTCAGCGATCTCGGTGGACCGTTGACGGACAGCTTTGTTTTCATCAGTGATCAGCGGGTCCTTGCTCCTAAGCGTACTGCGATTTTTAGGAGCAGGATTCTGAATCATTTTGGAATGGCGACTGGCTACTCCCTCTACCCTCATTCTATACTCTCTGCTTTCTCTCTTGTGACAATACACGAGAATGACGGAATCCTAGACGAAGAACCAAGAACCTGGACGCGTAGCGTAGGAACGAAGAACCGTTCTTCACGAAGGACGGGTCCATGATCTGGGACGAGTCACGAAGGACGGTTCTTCAAAGCCATCAGCGGGTTCTTGTTCTTAAGCGTACAGCGGTTCTTAGGGCGATAACCTGCCGTGGACGAGTGAGCAAAGGGGCTTCAAAGAGCACACTCCCCACCGCAAGCGGTCCCCCCCGCTCAAGCGGGGATTGAGATCAAGAGCAGAAGAGCGGTTCATCAGACACATCGTGTCCGGGTTCCTAATTAAAAACCACGAGATGATGAGAGAGCACGAGACGGATGAGATGAGATCCAGTTTGAGCGCTCGAGCGGGGATTTAGGATCGGTAGAAGAAGAGCGTTTCATCGTTCCGACGCTGCGCGTCCAGGTTCTTGGTTAAGAACCGAGAAATGATTAGAGAGAGCGAGAGTCAGTAGTGTTCTTCGTAATCGAGAGCGAATATCAGATCCCATTATGTCATGTTCGTTTCAGCTCATGTTTTTTGACCTTAACCAAGGACGAAGAACCGATTATCCTCGGAGAGCGGTGAACCGTTCAACGGTTAACCAGGTTCTCTCATTCTTTCCTACACGAACCCGCAACCCCCAACCCCGGTCTCTTGCTTTTTCTTACAACTTGCATCTTGGAACTTGCAACTGAGCTTTTACAAGCAACCAGCGAATTCTAAGAACGAAGAACAGATACCTGCTCTGGAACGAAGAACCGATTATCCTCGGAAAGCGGTGAACCGTTCAACGGTAAACCAGGTTCTCTCGTTCTTTCCTACCACGAACCCGCTACCCCCAACCCCGGTCTCTTGCTTTTTCTTACAACTTGCATCTTGGAACTTGCAACTGAGCTTTTACAAGCGATTAGCGAATTCTAAGAACGAAGAACAGGTACTCGCTCTGGAACGAATGACAGGTTTCCTCGGCGAACGGTGAACCGTTCAACGGTTAACCAGGTTCTCTCGTTCTTTCCTACACGAACCGCTACCTCCAACCCCGATCTTATGCTATTTCTTGCAACTTGCATCTTGGAACTTGCAACTGAGCTTTTACAAGCGCTCAGCGAATTCTAAGAACGAGGAACAGTTCCTTGCTCAACGAAGAACTTTCATTCTTTTCCAATACTCAACCCGCCGCGTACCTTCATGGCCCTTATGTTTCTGGAGGACCGACATTGATCGTCAGCCAGTAATCTCCAATTGCTTTCGCAACGATCAGGAAGTCGTCAAAATCGATCGGTTTGACAAGATAGGAGTTCACTCCGCAGTCATAGCAAATTGGCCTGTCTCTTTCTTCACGAGAAGATGTGAGGACGACGACAGGGATCCTTCTTGTGAGTTCGGAATGCTTTATTTCGTGAAGAACTTCATGCCCAGAAATCCCGGGTAAGTTTAGATCCAGCAAGACAAGATCAGGCACAGGGAATGCCTCTCTATCTTCGTATCGCCCTCTGCCAAACATATAGTCGAGAGCCATTTCACCGCTCTCTACAACCTCGACTCGGTTCGTAAGTCCTACCTGTCTGAAGGAGTCAAGTGTCAGTTCGACGTCCATCTGGTTATCCTGGACGAGCAGTATCAAAGCTTCTTTCAAAGCCTGGCCTCCTTAATCTTCACTATGAACTTTGCTCCTTCTCCCGGTACTGATTGCACAGAAACGTCCCCACCCATCAAAGTGATCGACTTCTTCACAATAGCTAGACCTATACCGCTTCCCGGGAAGTCTTCGCTAGAATGGAGCCTCTGGAATATGTTGAAGATCCTCTCATGGAATTTCTGACTTATTCCTATTCCATTATCTTCAACAATCAGGTGTACCCATTCTCCTCTTCTTTCAGAGTATATCTTCACTGCGGCTCGTTCTTCTGGTTTGTGATAGGTCAAGGAGTTTTGAAGAAGGTTGATAACCACCCTTTTCATTAGCGTGCGATCTACATAGACATTTGGCATCTCAGAGGCGGTCTGCACCGAAGCATACTCCTCTTCAATTCTACTTGACAGTGTAGAAACGCATTCATCAACTATTTCCTTCAAAGAATGGATCTCTACGTTAAGGGGAGATCTACCTACTTTTGAGTACTCAAGAAGGCCCGTTATCAGCTCCGACATATCCTCCCCGGCCTTGAGTATGAACCCCAGATAGCGAGTGCCTTCTTCAGGAATAAGTTCCGAGTAACGATCCGAGATTATCTTAGAAAAGCCTTTAATTGCTCTCAGGGGAGCTTTCAGATCATGGGCCATTGAGTAAGTAAAGGCCTCAAGCTCCTTGTTTACCTCCTCAAGCTCTTTCGTTCTGTACCAAACTCTCCGTTCAAGTTCTTGAAGTGTTAACTCGCGCTTCGTCACATCTTCAAACACAGCAACTATTTCATCCGGCCTGTTACGGTAAACGAAGATCTCAACTCTTAGATCCAGTTTACCGTCACGGTAGTTCATTACTGGATGATGCTTAGAGCGTCCGGTCTTCCAAACCTCAATCATCGTGTCATACAACCCGAGTTCAACTACTTTCGGGAAGACCCCCCGCACACTTCTTCCAAGGATCTCTTCTTTCGTGACCCCGGTTATCTTGAATCCTGCGGGGTTCATATCGAGAAATACCACGTATTCTCCTGAGTTAGTAACCTTGAATATGGCAACGCCAGCATTCATGTTCATGTACAGCCTTCTGAAACGGAGTTCACTTTCCTTGAGAGCGGCTTCTGCTTTGTGCTGTGCGGTTACGTCTTCAAGGATTGCAAGTATTCCCTCGAGATCTCCCTTGTCATTCCTTATCGGAGCATTGAATACCTTCACCACAACTTCACTGCCGTCCTTTCTGATCCTTACAAATCGCTTTCCGAGAACCGATAGACCTCTCAAAGTCTCTTCGTTCATTCTAGCGTGTTCTTCTCTCATGTTTTTTGGAATGTAGGGCAGGGGTTTGCCTATTACCTCCGAACTCTTCCAGCCAAAGATCTCTTCAGCCGCCTCGTTCCAGCTTGTTACTCTGTATTCGAGATCAAGACTCACGATGGCTATCGGAGAATTCTTAACGATTGTTGCAAGTCTTTCGCTTGTAGCCGCCAGCACTCTCTCTGCTATCTCACCGCGCCGCCTGGCTGATTGCGCTGTCATAGCCCACCCAACTACCGTAGTTGCTGCTGGATAGATAAGCATAACCGGCAGTGCGGCAACGGCGTAAAAGGTCTCGCGGCTTGGCGATGGGAGAAGAAGCATGCATAACAACATAAAAACATGTACGAGGATTCCGAATAGGTACAACTCAACAATCGAGTGGCTTGTCCTTCTCTCTTTCGAAAAGTGTCGCCAAAGGAGACCGACAGAAACCGAGCTGATAATCGCACTTATGCCTGCAAGCGTGCCCCCTCCTCCCATGAACATTCTCATAGCAATGCTCATGGAAGCGGCAATCACGGAAGGCACGAGACCGAAGTAGAGGCCTATAAGCCCAAGGACAACGGATCTTGTATCGAAAACTACTCCAGGAGCTAGCTGCCATGAGTTGAGCATTACGGCAAGAGTGATCATACCGAGAAACAAACCTGAGATCACTTGACTTGAGAATTGTCTGCTCGGTGAAGATCGGGTATAGAAGAGCCCATAAACAACCGCAAGAGTTATGAGTAACGCCGCGTTATTCATCAAAGCTATAAGTGCTTCTCTTCCCACAGAAAATCCTCCTGCCAGTCCGCCTTAATTACTTCTACAAGAATTATAGTCTTCGCTCCTGTTGAATAAGCACAACAGAAAGACAATGCCCGATGATTTCTGTTGGGTTTCTGCTCAACGAGTGCTGTTCGTACATCTTAAGGAAGGTTCTTTCGTGCTATCATCAAGTAGTTTCAGGAGGTGTCTATGGCTCGAACAATATCTGATCAAGAGTCTTCTTCTCCAGTAGTGAGGATACTTTTTGTAGAGGATTTAGTAAGTGATGTAGAACTGGCAAAGCTGGAAATAACTAGAGGGCTGGCGGATTGGGATTCAAGTCTGCGTTTTCTTACCACGGACAATAGGGAGGGATTTCTAGACGCTATTAGCACTTTTAAGCCCACTCTGATAGTCTCAGACTTCATGATGCCCGGCTTCAGTGGTATGGAAGTGATAGAACTAACGCTCGAACACGCTCCAAATATCCCGGTAATTATCCTGACAGGTTCTATTAATGAGGAGACTGCAGTCGAATGCATGAAGGCCGGTGCAACAGATTACGTCCTTAAGGAGCACATCTCAAGGCTTCCCTTTGCTGTTAAAGAGGCTTTGAAAAGAAAAAAGGAAGAGGAGCTTAGAACTTCTGCCGAAAGGGCTCTCGAAGAAAGTGAAAGAGAGTTCAGACTAATCGCAGAGAAGGCCAGCGACCTGATATACAGAATAGAGCTTTATCCCGAACAGAAGTTTTCGTACGTCAGCCCATCATCTACAAAGCTTATCGGTTACACTCCAGAGGATCACTATGCCAATCCAAATCTTGGCTTCGAGTTGGTTCATCCAGATGATCGTGAAAAGTTGAGAGATTTGCTGGAGCATGTAGATGGTTCTCCAGTAGTACTTAGGTGGATCAAAAAAAATGGCGAAGTAGTCTGGGCAGAACAGAGTAATGTTCCAGTTTACGATAATGACGGAAGGCTGATCGCGATCGAAGGGATTGCAAGAGATGTAACTGAGCGCCAGAAGGCAAACGAAGCCCTGAAGCGAGCCTTCTATTCTATAGTCAGTGTTCTCTCTGATATGCTGAACCTTAAGGATCCATACACTCAGTTTCATGAGAAGAATGTTGCGAAGTTGGCCTTAGAAATAGCAGAAAGAATGGATCTGGACGAGTTTACTGTTGAGTCTATAAGAGTTGCTTCGATGGTTCACGATATTGGGAAGATAAATATTCCAACAGAGATTCTATCCAAACCAGGAAAACTGAGCGATATCGAGTTCGAGATGATCAAGAAGCATCCCGAAACCGCATATGAAATCCTTCGGAAGGTCGACCTGCCCTGGCCCGTTGCAGAAATTGTCTACCAACATCATGAGCGGCTGGACGGTTCAGGCTATCCGAGACATTTGAAGAGTGACGAGATTTTGCTAGAAGCCAAAATCATCATCGTTGCAGATGTGGTTGAGGCGATGAGTTCTCACAGGCCATATAGGGCGGCGCTTGGCTTTGAAGCTGCTATCGAAGAGATCAAAAAGAACGCCGGAGTTCTCTATGACGCTGAGATCGTCCAGATCTGTACTTCCATCTTCGAAGAAGGCTTCAGATTTTGATTCGTGCTCCGATCCTAGACTAAGTCTTCGATTTGGCAGCTAGCTCGTCGTCCACTGAGGCGGAATCTCGCTTGAGTCACTTAGCTGAACTGCACTGCCAATCTCCTGTACAAATAAGAGCGAAAAAATAAGAACCGCCCATGATGGGCGGTTAAGAATAGGAAGTGTTTACGCGAAAATAATAGGCATTGAATTATAATAACACAAGCTTCTGAATAAACTCATTAATCGACCGGAACATACGATTAACTCTTCGATAAGAAATGAAGATTGTCCTTGATACTGCCGTGTTCGCTCCAGTGACTGATTCTACTCACACCTCTTTTGCGATTGAGTAATCCCTTTTGGTACGCTGATATACGAATAATGAAGTCTAAATCTAACTCAAAGGGAGGTGTTCTTAATCTTCTTCAATTCGATTTTGAATAGATTCTATTTTGATGCATTAACTCTCTCTTGAGTAGATTTAATTATGATGCATTACGATCCTGAATACTCCCACTCCCAGGATGCTCATCCATCCTTAGCAGCCACTAAGGATGTGGTTGAAAACTTGAATGTCACTTGATTAGTAGACTTTTCCTTATTAATATGATAAGGTCCCTATTTGTTCTAAGATCCGCTGTGCGCTTAAGAACAAGAACCCGCTGATCGCTGTGAAATACGGTTCGCCGTTGACCGTTCAAGATCATGAACCCGTTCACCGCTAAGACCATTCGATCGAGAAAGAGCAATGTCGAGCCGTTCGCTTCCTCACGAAACGAGTGAAAAGTCAGTCACTGCTGAAATTAGACGCAAGGCGCCGAAAGAACATCGGCGGACGCAAGGCTGGCTTCGCCAGGAGGCGATTTTGAGCCTGTTTGTTGACACAGACCAGTTTCGGCTTTGCGAGACCAATAAGAAGCATCGAGAAAGAGCATTATCGAGAGTTCGCTCACTCACAAGAAGAGCGAGATTCTGAGCAGGATCATCTCAGAATGACGCGATGCAAGAGAAGGCTATCACCCCATGTCACTCGTACAAACTCCTTACTTCATCACCCGTAAGCCTGCCCTGAAAACGTTTTGTTCAGGGTCATCCCGTGATGCACCTGCATGGGATCTCGCCCTGAAGATCCGCTGCACGCTGGAAGAACCGCTGTACGCTTAAAAGCGGTGAACCCGCTGGTCGCTGACGAAGACAACGTTGGCCGTCAACGGTCCGCCGTCCACCGAGAAGAGCATTTCAAAAGACTTATAGAGTGTATTGGCTTTTGCTCTTATAACTTGCAACATTGCACTTGCACCTGTTCGCGTTTTTTGCGTGGACCGAGATTCTGACCAGGACCTTCGTCAGAATGACCGAAAGCAAGAAAAGACTGTCATCCCGATATGAAACTGATCGGGATCTGGTCTTGAGAACGCACCAAAGAAAGAGATCCTAACCTGAATCATGCCAGCTACGTCAAGGACTGTCATTCGAGAGCTTACACTCATGAGCCTGACTTGGAATCCACTCACTTAGCCTGCCCTGAAAACGTTTTGTTCAGGGTCAGCCCGTGATGCACCTGCACGCGATCTCGCCCTGAAGATCCGCTGCACGCTGGAAGAACCGCTGTACGCTTAAAGCGGTGAACCCGCTGGTCGCTGACGAAGACAACGTTGTCCGTCATCGGTCCACCGTCCACCGAAATCGTCAACAACAATCGAGAAAGAGCATCGTCGAGATGTTCGCTTCCTCACGAAACGAGTGAAAAGTCAGTCACTGAAATTAGACGCAAGGCGCCGAAAGAACATCGGCGGACGCAAGGCTGGCTTCGCCAGGTCGCAATGCCCGGAGAAGCATCCGGGGACGCAAGGCTGCCTTCGGCAGGAGGCGATTTTGAAGACTGTCTGTTGGCACAGACCAGTTTCGGTTTTGCGAGACCAATAAGAAGCATCGAGAAAGAGCATTATCGAGAGTTCGCTCACTCACAAGAAGAGCGAGATTCTGAGCAGGATCATCTCAGAATGACGCGATGCAAGAGAAGGCTATCACCCCATGTCACTCGTACAAACTCCTTACTTCATCACCCGTAAGCCTGCCCTGAAAACGTTTTGTTCAGGGTCATCCCGTGATGCACCTGCACGGGATCTCGCCCTGAAGATCCGCTGCACGCTGGAAGAACCGCTGTACGCTTAAAAGCGGAGAACCCGCTGGTCGCTGACGAAGACAACGTTGTCCGTCAACGGTCCGCCGTCCACCGAAATCGTCAACAACAATCGAGAAAAAGCGTTGTCGAGACATCGCTACGCTCACGAGAAGACGAGAACTCTCTCCTGTTTCTCGTCCTCTCACCTCATCTCGTACTCTCGATGCTCTTCTTTGAAACAAACACCCTCTGCCACTTTGTGGCCCTCCTCCCTCAAGGGAGGGCCTAAAATCATCATCCAAAGAGCTTGATAGGTCTTGAAGCTCTGCTCGGAGAACGGAGAACCGTTAACGTATAACCGTTCTTGCAACTTGCATCATGGAACTTGCAACTCTCGGTCTTGGAGAACGGTGAACCGATAACGGACAACCATTTTCTTATTCAACTTGCATCTTGCAACTTGGAACTGATGACCAGGAACCTGGACGCGAAGCGTGGGAACGAGGAACTGCTCTTGTTCCTAAAAATGGAGTCCCTATTTGTACTACAGCCTTGCAGATTTTATCGCCCTGATGAAGATTTGAAGAGGTCTCTTCGAATAGTAGACTTTGGCGAATTCTTCATCCTTCAGCCATTCCTTTTTGAGAGAGTCGAAAGTCTGCATCACTTTTCACCTTCAAGAAGCGTCTTTATCGGGTCTTCCGAGTCATCTAGAATGTCGTCTTCGAATGTCAGCAGGTCGTCTTTAAGCTGAAGCATCTCCTCGTCCTTCGAAGCAGAGAGGAGTTCAATAATCTCATCGAATACCTTCTTCCTTTCGCTTGCGTCGATCTCCTCGAGCATCTTCCATACTCTGTCGAACATGATCACTGTAATCACCCCCGGTGCCTTTTGTCTCAATGCTGAAGGTTAATCAAGATTGGAGTCTGACCATATTTTATATTAGCTCGACCACGTATCGATAACATGTATCTCAAATGTGGCAGTCTGTGCATTGCACGCGATAACACGCTTGTTATTGAATTTTTCTTTCCTCGAAGCGACGCTCTCGAGAATGTTCTTTCCCGACTGTTAATATCGAAGAAACGTGATGCTGAAAGAAGTTCAGACGGAACTTGAGTTTTTTGCTCTATAGCTTGCAACTTTCATCTTGGCACTTGCAACTGATCTATTTCGAGGACGGTGGACCGATGACGGACAACGTTGTTTTCATGTGAACCATGTTGGTATATTCTCTTTGACTGGGGTGTCCCCGTGGACGAAGCAGCAGAAAGGCTGTGCTTAATCTCTCTTTTCTGTCCTTAGAAGCACTCTCACAGACTTCTGTCTTCGATTTCACCTTCATGTGAAAATGGAGTCTGACCCTATTTGGAGCTATTCATTGTTTCAATGCTCTGCTTGCCGCACCATCCACCACTTGTTCGTAGATAGATACAAGACCTTCAATAAGCTCTGATTCCCCCATTCCAGTCTTTTCGACGAGTTTTTCAAGTGCTTCTTTCGCCTTAGAGTTAAGCTCTACAACAGAGTCCGCTTTCGGTGTGATGCGCAGTTTTCCTCCAAGAGCATTGACGAGTGTTTGCATAGTTTTGAATGAAAGATTCTGTTTGCCAGCTTCGATGCGTGAAAGAGTAGGCACAGCTATACCTGTAAGATTACTTAGATCCTTTTGTGTCAGACCTTTTTCGATGCGCAAATCAGTAAGCGCGTTTACAAAATCAAATAACGGACCGAATTCTTCCTGGGCTTTCTGGTACCCCTCATTCTTCTCAAGTCTCTTGAGAAGTTGCTCAAATGTTGCCATATTACTCACACCCTCCTAATGACATCAATACCTAGAAATGTATCTCCTGTATCTTTGTTTTGCCGTATCTATATCTCTATTCTGTTCTGCCTTACTTCCTTTAAAACCTGCACAAACAAATACGATGGTCTTAGTCTGTCTATGAGCGCCAAAATAGATGCGTATTTGCTTCTTAAGGAGCGTCGATTTGTCCCTGTACTCAAAGATGTCGGATGATGCTATTCCTTTTAAATGCTGGTCGTAACACTCCTGGGTGACTCCTTTTCCCTCTGCCAGTCTCTTTATGAACAAGTTCAGTATTCTTGCGGCCGTCGCACTATCCTTTTCGTAGAGGGTATCAATGAAATCACCGACATAATCGTTGCGCCTTCTTCATCGAAAAAATAGGCTGAGTAATTCTTCCATCTAACAAGTCCCATAACTCCTCCACCAGACACGTTAATGTTAGCATATATGTTAATATAAGTCAAATCTTCGCTATTGTGTGAATAATGCCTTCGGCAAAAGTACAGCAATTCTTTCCTGACTATAAGAACGAACAATAGCATGCGGCAAAGATGATGTTGCCTATTAGTTTTCAAAGCAACTCTATTCGAAGTAGGGCCTTGAAGTCTGTAAATGTCTTCAGAATCGTGCGCAGTGTCTTTCAATTTGTTCCACCAGCTTCTTCCCGCCGGTGTAGATCCGCAAGATGTAATTATGCCCTTGAGTAATCAGAAGGCTTTCACGACTTAAAGCCGTTCTTTTCTAGAAAGTCTTCCACTGCTGAAGTCGAGAAAATCAAGAACTCTTTGATATCTTCCAGACTTCTTCTATGTTTTTTTGCGTTCACTTCCTTAGCTTATCGAGGGCGAAGTCATGAGCTCGATAATCAAATCATCTAAAGATAATGCAATGAAAAAACCCGCGTCTGCCAGAAAAGCCATGGAGTGATCTCTCTGCATGGGGGTGTCTTCGTGGGCGTAGCAGAAAAAAGGCTCCGTTTTTTCTTTTTGTGTATAAGTAGCCCCTCACAGTTTTTTGCCTTCAATTTCTCGTTTAGTGTGAAAATGGAGTCTGACCCTATTTTATTCGTTCCAGAGCGAGGACCTGTTCTTCGTTCTTGGTTAAGCCAAGAAGAAGAAGATCGAAAACAAGATTCAGGATCCGACTCTGAAATGATTGCCTTAGGTTATTTGGGGAACATCGCATCCCGTCATGCTGAACTTGTTTCAAAATACTGCTCTCAAGGTTTTTCGAACCTGCAACCTCGGTACTTCAAGACCAGATCCTGAACAGGAGCCCCCAAACAGGAGCCCCAAACAGGAGCCCTGAACAGGTGCATATCAGGGCAGGCTCATTAGGGCAGGCTTTCATGGCAGGCTCTACTGGATGACAAAGTGAGTGGCTCTGATCATATTGCTTCAATTTGCTTCTTGAGGATTGTGTCAAGCTCTTGCTATATGCTCCTGACCTACCACCCGCGAGATCCACGATTAAGACGATCTTTACTGGTGATTGTATTTCTCCAGGAATTTAATTGCATCTTCTTCGTCCAGTGGTTTGCTGATCAAATGTCCCTGTATTCTATCGCAACCCCATTTCTCCAGATACTCTTTCTGCCTTTCGTGTTCTACCCCTTCAGCTATAGTACAATGACCTAGTTTATGTGCCATCGAAATGATGTCACTGGTGATGGCATCATCGCTCTCGAGATACTGCAGCCTATCTATGAAGGATTTGTCTATCTTGAGACAGTTCACGTTTAGATCTCTTTCCCGTGCAAAAGAGGAGTATCCGATCCCGAAGTCGTCTATGGCTGTATGAATCCCTTTATCACTCAGTTTGCCAAGAATACGGTTTATTTTCTCGTGATTCGAGGCAAATACCGACTCGGTGATCTCGAGTCCAACATTTTTAGGAAGGACCTGAGTTTGCTCTATCATCTCAAGAAGGCTATCTGTGAAACCGTCCCTCAATAACTGGATGGCTGAGACATTGATTGAAACCCCGATCGATCCATAACCACTTCTCTTCAGCTTATTCAAGAAACTGAGTGCCTGGAGAATAATCTTCCTGCCGATCGGAACGACAAGATTTGTTTTCTCGGCTATCGGGATGAATTCCAGAGGCGGCACCGGGCCAAGTCCTTCAATACTCAATCTCGCCAGAGCTTCAAAACTGCTTATCTTATTAGACTTCAGATCAAGAATCGGCTGGAATTGCACGAAGAGCCCAAAATCCTTCTCGTCTGTCGAGATTTTCGCCAGTTCTAAGGTTATCTGCTGTTCTCGAACCATTTGTTTCTCGATTTCTTCGTTATAGAAACAGATTCCAATGTTTCTATCATATATGTTGAAAGCCTTCTCAGATGTGACTAGAAGCCTTCTCAGTAGGAGATCGACATCCTTCTCATCGCCTTCACCGATTTCAATTACTCCAATACCACCCTTAATCCTTTCCATCAGAAGGACAGGCTCCAGTTGCTTTGCAACTTCAATGACAAATTTCGTCAGTTCGTTCTTGTCTTTATAGCCCTTCAAGTAGAATGCGAATTGATTTTCGTATGTGTTGAAAAGCAGGCGCCTATCTGTGCAGAACTGCCTCAGCATATCTGCAATCTTCTTTATAAGGTCCTGAGTGTATTGAAATCCATAAGTAGATGTCAGTGACAGCACTGTACTTAAATCCACGCTCACTAAGGCTCTTTTCTCCCGCAGTCTGCTCTCATCATCTCTTTCCAGAAGAGTTTTCAGGTAGTTGCGGTTATATAGGCCAGTCCAGCTATCGTGTTCAGAGCTATATCTGAGTGTATTCTCGAATTCCTTACGGCTGGATATATCCTTAAGAAGGGCAATATGGCCGCTTTCACTCTCACCCGGAAGATGGAAGGACGCCACTGTCATTTCAACCCATACGGAAGAACCATCTGGCCTGACAAACCTCTTCTCCATTGTATAGCTCTGGATTTCGCCTGATTTCAGCTTTCTATAATTCTCTAGATCCTTCTCCAGATCGTCTGGATGAGTAATACTTGCCCAGCCAAGCTCAATCAACTCCTCTTTCGTTCTACCGGTAATTTGCTCGAATGCTGAGTTGATCTGTGTTTCTGGATCCACATTCTTATCTTGGGGACCGCTAGCGTAGGAAATCGAAATTCCAATCGGTGCCCGGCTAAAGATTGTGTTGAACACTGACTTTAGCTCGTCATGCTTCTGTTCTGCCAGCTGCCGACTTCTGAGCAATTCAAGATGGATATTGACTCGAACCTTCAAAGCATTTACACTAATAGGCTTCCTTATGTAGTCCACAGCACCAAGTTCCAGACCTTTGCTTTCGTCTTCCAGTTCTTCATGGTTTGTCAGTATTATTGTTCGTACTCTCTTATAGCGATCATCCGCCTTCAGCGCCGCTAGAACCTCGAATCCATTCATTCTGGGCATATTAAGGTCGAGTATGATCAGCTGAATCTCTTCGTGCTCATCTATTCTCTGCATTGCTTCCACGCCATCACTAGCTGTCAGGAGATCGTACTCGCTCAACATCTTCTCAATCATAAGGCGATCGGCCGCCGAGTCATCGACAACCAGGATTTTCACAGACATAAATCATCTCCCTTAAGCAATACACTAACCTCAAATCACAAAAAAGGGAGGCTTGAAGAACTACCTCCCTTACTACGCTCTTATTGAATGAGATCCATACATTGGAATGCATCGAAGAGCACATTGTAAATGGCTGGTCCAAGTTTCCGCTCGCAATGAATAACACGCGGGTCTCTTCGTGGGTCGTTTCTCCTAATTCCCGAAGACCAGCAAAAAGAGGGACGAGTTCTGCATTGAGAAAGGGCACCGTCTGTACTTCAAACAGGCTGATAGTCTCGAAGAAACAACCCTTCTTGAATCGATTACCTACTTCGTTTTGTCCGTTATCTTCCATGTCTTTCTCCTGGCAGTCATATAACAGAATCGCTAGTATCTGAATAATAGCATATGTCCTTTGTTTCACAATGCAAAGAGAATTGGAGTCTGACCCTGTTCATTCGGATAACAATCATAAGTGCATCTCTTTGATTGTCATCCATGATCTCATCGGGGCAGACATCTTTTGCCACCTTCCACGTGACCTCAAGCACATCATAATGCGCTCTTATTCCTGACTTGTAGAAAGCATTACAAAGAATAGGAGTCTGACCCTATTTTGACACTCGATGAGAATACACCGACCTCCAACTATCTCATAGGCCTCTTTGATGGTTGCTATTACCCGGGCGACAAGTTCATTCCCATCTATCTCCGAGCGATAAGTATCGTTCTTTCCAAGCTGGCCAATGAGGTAAACAACGAAGGTAGAACTCCGCTTGTTCCCCAGGCCGTCAAGGTGTTTTCTAACTTTCTTGCGGATTCCATCTCTAAGGTTGAGTGCTTTCGTCGATACCGTGAAATAAGCGATGATATTTATCTTCCCATCAATCAAGGCTTCTTCATCCAGTATCAAATAGGTCCAGGCTCTCGAAGCCTTCTCGAATGTAATCGCTTTTTCTCTCAAAAACGTTTCGACGTCGCTGTTTTTCGAGCAAAAAAAAGAGGGATAAAACCTCCCTCACTTCACTCTCTTCGTACTTTTCTAGCAGGGCCTTTATCGGCGTAATGTTTCTGGTAATAGAGATACGCTCCTCTCGATGGAGGCTCTAACGTCTATATGATCTTCTTTAGGCCGCTTCTTTGCAGCTTTCATTGCTTTAATAATATTCTCCGCAGCTTTCTGGTCGATATAAATCTCTTTCTCGAATGTTCTTGTTGCCATAATTCTCTCTTCTTTCTAGTGCCTTTATAATTTATTCTATCATTTCGACAGGGCATTTCTGCAAATGTTCACCAAAATCCTGGTCATTCAAACCAATCAACTCACTCATAGAGCAAATGGCAACTTCTAAACATATTGCCGATTGTTCGAATAATGACACAATAAGGGCCTCAGTTCTCGTAAGAATCAGGAGTCTGACCCGTTAATCCTCACCGGTTAATTCTCAATCATTTCTCAAATGAGCTTGATGTCATCTATACGCGTCTCCGCGTTTGACTATCTGAACAACAAGAATTACAAATTCATCTCCCCGGACCTGGAAAATGACTCTGTAATCATCGACCCTCAAACGAAGAAGACCGTTGTATTTACCCGAAAGACTTTTAACGTCCGGTTTCTTGCTGCCCTTTGCGTCGTAGTAATCTACAAGCTGGCGGAAGCTTTTATCTATTCTATTCTTAATCGCGGTATCGAGCTTGTCGTGTCGCCGTTTGCTTGATCTCGTGAAGCTAACCCGGTAACTCATAGCTATCGACGATTTCCAGATCCTCTTCCGTCATCTGATCCAGTATCCTTGTGAGTTCCTCATTCTCTTCGGGGTCGCACGGTTCGGCGTTAGCCATTATCTTGAAGTACATCGAATTATAGCCTTCCGTCTTTATGAGATTCCATAGAGCCGTCTCGATGATTTCACTGGCGCTCTTGCCCTGTACACGACCTAGCTCCTTCAGAACCTTCCATGAAGAAGGTGTCATCATTATATTGTGTCTCTCTTTGGTTTCCTGAATATTCTTCATACGATCACCGCCTTATACACACTATACGCATAGTATATCATTTTTCCGGTTGCACCTGATCTTACCGACCGATCGGCCACCGTTAGCCGGCTTGAAAGTAGATTCTCCACACAATTGTCTGATCTCACTCGCAGGCAATTAGAACCTACTGCTCGACCAACTTCAATGCGTTGAATAGATAAAAGAAGGCTTCTGGATCTGTCTTCTTCAGCTTGTTCAGCTTGCTCCACGACGGGTTGACGATATTGACATCACGTAAGTCGATTGTTTCTCGAAACTTTTCATGACTTCCTTTGCCTGCCTTCAGCAACTGAGCAAGATACGCTACCTTTGCCGAACTTCTTATGGCGTCTTCTAGAGAGTAGCTGCTGTTGAAGGAGAATGATTTGAACGCCTTAATACCCGTCATAAGATCGTTGAACTGTTCATTCTTGTAGACTCCTTTGTAGATAAGCGTGATAGCCGTGTCAAAACAGTCATTCAGGACATCCGCCTCGCTCAAGTCCAGCTTCCTGTAACCGAGTTCGAACATGCAGTTCTGCGCGAACGATTCCCGCACTTCATCGAGATTGGCCAGATTGTCGAAAAGGACTCCCAGATCGAAGAGCTGCTTGATTATCTCGGTTTCCTTTCCGGTGCCGTACGGAATACCCGTCGTATTCGGTGCAAAGGCAGTAAGCTTGTCTCCAAGCAGAGCATCGAGGGTCTGCACGGTTACCGACACGTCCGGTGGGGCTGTCTCTATTACCCCATGCCTCACGGGAACTTTCAACAGCGACCTTGTGCCGACCTCCTGGTAAAGAATATCCAGAAAGACTGCCCGTTCTCTTCCGTCCAACACCGAATCCCTCACGAATCCATAGTGAGTTTTAGGAAGATCCGATGGAGTCTTGCGTTCATCCTCGAACCAGCTTTTGAATATGCCCTTCTTACAGATTGCATTGAATATATCCTCAAGACCTTCCTTCTCATCGTGGAGCAATATGTCTATGTCCAGCGAAAACCTGTTGAAATTATCCAGAAGAAGCATAAGAGACGTCCCGCCTTTGAATATGAAGTCGAGGCCTTCAACGGAGAGCTGTTCGAGCAACGTCAGCGCCATTATGCTCTTCTCTACTATTCCGGGGTCATTCTTCTTGTAGAATTTCATAATCGCATCCAACCATTGTCTGGTAGCAGAGTTTCTTGTGATCATATGTCCTCTCCCTGGGTCACTATGAGCTTGTCTATCTCTTCTAACCTCCCGCGTCGCCTAGCATATCTTCTGAACGTGCTCAGGCTCACGTCGTAATCTATCAAAGCTCTGCGAAATATGTTGCATAACTCCTCTCCTTGAAACGATACGAAGAGATCTTTCTCGCAGACAAGATCGACAAGTATCTTCTCCAGCTTCGGAATGGAGACTCCACCAGAGGACGTCACAGGGGCTTCGGTTACAAGCGGCCTTACAACGAAACACTTCTTGCATCCGAGGATGTAGTTGTCCATCTCTTTCGGAGTCGGATCAATGAACACCCTGGAGTACGCAGCTTTGATGAATTCAAACACTGCCTTCTCTGCATCTCGCTCAGTTTCTATGATCACCATTGAAGTAAGTGCCTGGTGAACCGTAAACTCGTTCAGCCATCTGCTATCCCAGACACACAGATTATCCAGGTACGGGAATCTCTTACTAAGCTTCTTAAACAAACCAGCGAGTTCCTTCGATATGTCAGGCTCAAACTCACGCTTGCTTCCGGCAGCGTAGAGGCCTCTTCTGACGTTTCTCACGAGTCCCTCTCTCTTCAGCCGGTGCAATTTAGCAGAAAGAGTCCCCGTCTTCGCATCGGGGAAACGAAGACTCAGCCTCTTAACCAGCTCATCGGTTGTCAGAAAACGATCGTTCTCGAACAAGTCTCTTACATAGCTTTGATCAATATAGTTCATAGAAATCACCTGCAATTAACGGCAATATATAGTTACAATTGCCACTTTTATATTATAGCATAGCGCCTTTCTTTCATGTGCTTGCAGAAGCTATGCTTGGAGTCACAGACCCAAGAGGACCTGATAGGTGGGAAGACTGGAAGTATTACGTCAGCAATTAAGGCAGGCAGATTCCTTTCTTTCAATGCCTTCACAAAACGAAGGATTTCTTCTATGAGAGCATCGGGTGCGGTTTCAGTTTCCTTTCTCAGGAGCTGTCGTTTATCCACTAGATCGCCCCCTTTCAATGTGATTAAAATCGCTCTGTCAACCAGGATCTCTCGCTTAGTCAGGTGATTTGCACAAGAGCATTGTGTTTAATGAAAGATCTTGGTAGTCCTGAAAAATCTCCGCGGTTCATTATCAAAAGGGAGGCGATTTGTCTTGTCATTTCACAAGATAATCTCAGCCAAGAAGAGCAAATCAACCAATTTCGCACTAAGAAGAATGTTGAGCAGATGCGAATGATCTAGTCTGACCCGATTTATTTAAGGATCAAGTCAGCTTACGAAGTGAGTGTTCTGATCAGTGAATCTCGTTTGCTTCTCGATGAACTCGGTCAAGCCCCTTTTCTCTGCTCCTAACCAACCACTAAAAAGGGCTATGAAAATCGAGTCTGTCCCATTTTTGTGGTCCCGTCTTGTCATCTCACAAGATAATCTCAGCCAAGAAGAGCAAATCAACCAATTTCGCACTAAGAAGAATGTTGCGCAGATGCGAATGATCTAGTCTGACCCGATTTATTTGAGGATCAAGTCAGCTTACGAAGTGAGTGTTCTGATCAGTGAATCTCGTTTGCTTCTCGATGAACTCGGTCAAGCCCCTTTTCTCTGCTCCTAACCAACCACTAAAAAGGGCTATGAAAATCGAGTCTGTCCCATTTGTTTGAAAACTCATTCTTCGTTCCAGAGCGAGGACCTGTTCTTCGTTCTTGGTTAAGCCAAGAAGAAGATCGAAAACAAAATTCAGGATCCGACTCTGAAATGATTGCCTTAGGTTATTTGGAGAACATCGCATCCCGTCATGCTGAACTTGTTTCAAAATACTGCTCTCAAGGTTTTTCGAACCCGCAACCACCTACCTGCAACCTCGGTACTTCAAGACCAGATCCCGTGCAGACCCCCCAAACAGGAGCATTTTGGGGCAGGCTCTACGGGATGACAAAGAAAGGGATTGACATAAGGAGTACTCGGGATGACGGCCTTAGGTTATTTGGAGAATATCGCATCCCGTCATGCTGAACTTGTTTCAAAATACTGCTCTCAAGGTTTTTCGAACCTGCAACCTCGGTACTTCAAGAACAGATCCCGTGCAGACCCCCCAAACAGGAGCATTTTGGGGCAGGCTCTACGGGATGACAAAGAAAGGGATTGACATAAGGAGTACTCGGGATGACGGCCTTAGGTTATTTGGAGAATATCGCATCCCGTCATGCTGAACTTGTTTCAAAATACTGCTCTCAAGGTTTTTCGAACCTGCAACACCTACCTGCAACTCGGTGCTTCAAGACCAGATCGTAAAGAAGAGCCCTTAACAGGAGATTCTCAGGGCAGGCTTACGGGTGATGAAGTAAGGAGTTTGTACGAGTGACATGGGGTGATAGCCTTCTTTTGCATCGCGTCATTCTGAGATGATCCTGCTCAGAATCTCGCTCTTCTTGTGAGTGAGCGAACGTCTCGACCATGCTCCTTCTCGATGCTTCTTATTGGTCTCGCAAGGCAGAAACTGGTCTGTGCGAACAGACAGTCTTCAAAATCGCCTCCTGCCGAAGGCAGCATTGCGTCCCCGGATGCTTCTCCGGGCATTGCGACCTGGCGAAGCCAGCCTTGCGTCCGCCGATGTTCTTTCGGCGCCTTGCGTCTAATTTTAGCGATTTCGGTGGACGGCGGACCGTCGACGGACAACGTTGTTTTGAACAGCGCTCAGCGGGTTCACCGTTCTTAAGCGTACAGCGGCTCTTTGAGCGAGAAGACGCTTTGAGTCTGAGATGAAGCTTGGCTTCGAGAGAAACCCTATTCGAGACTACGAAAAACAAGAAGAGAAAGCAGATCCAATAGCATCACCAGGGTGGGTATTGAGTGTAGGGTCTGGGGTTTGGCGGAAAGAACCGACTGACCCATTCACAATTATCTGATGCTACTGAGAGCGAGTAGCTGGCGACGCGTCTTACCGTTGAAGCATGACCATAAATTTACTCACTCTGTCATCCTCACTTGATCTTGGTCACAATCTGGGCTGCGGGTCTTGACGAATGACGGGTTACCAATCACCAACAACGGGCAACTATTTCTTCTGCTTGCAACTGACAACATGAAACTTGGAACTGTTTCCGGTGGACGGCGGACCGTTGACGGACAACGTTGTTTTGAGCAGCGATCAGCCGGTCCTTGCTCCTAAGCGTACTGCGATTTTTAGGAGCAGGATTCTGAATCATTTTGGAATGACGACTGGCTACTCCCTCTACCCTCATTCTATACTCTCTGCTTTCTCTCTTGTGACAATACACGAGAATGACGGAATCCTAGACGAAGAACCAAGAACCTGAACGCGTAGCGTAGGAACGAAGAACTGCTCTTTTTTTAGTGACGAGTCCATACTTTGTGACGAAGGTCGCCGGACCGGCATGAGTGTCGCCGATCGCCAGGAGTTTTGTGGGACCGCCATCAATCAGCGTTCGAGGTCATGTCGCCGTAGGCTGCAAGAACCGCCTGTTCCATATGGACCATTTCCTCGTCTGACAGAAAGTCGAAGTGACTCTTTCGTTTCTGTGCTGAAAGCCTGCCATTGTTTTGCAGACAAAAGCGGATGAAGAGGTCTATCAACCGGTCGGGCATATCCACGATCTCCTGGATGGCTTTCTTTGTTTTATCGTAGTTGGCCAGAAACGCCAGTTCTTGCGTGAGTTCCACCTCGATGGTCTGATCGATGAACTTGAAGAGTGCCTCCGCCTGGGGCGTCAAATCTATATACCGGTACCACCTGGCTGTATCGTTGTGCACGGTCATGCGGCCCTCTTCATCGAGCGAGTATTCCGCCAGGGCCATAATATGCCGTGAGAATGCTTCCAGAGAGGCGTCATAGTCGGCAGGGTTCTTCAGCATGGATACCGATATGGGAAACATGAGGCCTTTGGGCGTAAAGCCTCGCCGGGCAAGAATGTTGTGGATCAGGAAACGGTGGATTCGACCGTTGCCGTCTTCGAACGGGTGCAAGAAAACGAACCCATAACCGATAACGGCGGCGTGAATTACGGGGGGCACATCGCCCGAGTCCATTCGCTTATGGGCGGCTATCAGGCCCTCCATCAGGCCAGCCAAATCTTCAGGCTTTGGACATATGAAATGTATTTTTTCCTTTTGCCAAGAGATTGTTTCTCCGACGTAGTTCTGGCTTGTCCGGTAATCGTAATCGCGAAACCGTTGATCGACAATGCGATTCTGAAGTTCGATCAAGCGCGGTTTTTCGCAGAAGTCTTCCTGCTCGGCCAGCTGAAGTAACGCTACAAATCGCTCGGTTCTTGTCGATGTGGGCTTAATACTTTCGATCTCAAAAGAGGATCTTGTCTCCCTGGTGTAGAGATAGCCGAGCGCTCTCCTCAGCAACTCCGGGGAATAGCCAGCCGCTACCCTGCGGCATCTCCCGGCAAGATCGGCTGTTTCAAAGTTTCGAAGGGTTTCAGTTCGTCGAACCGTTGGGCAAAAGCGTGGGTCACCCAGTAGATTGTCTTTGATTCGCTGTCGACGAATCTGGCGGGCCGGGCTGACCGTGTAATATTCATCCGGCTCAAGAAGATAAATGTAGTTACCCTGCTTCAAGTCATCTAGAGGAAGCATTTTCCCGGTAAGAAACTCGTAAAGATACCACAGCCGCCTGGCGTATTTGCCGGTCGGTCTGGAGCGAAGATATTCGAGCAAATCTCTTTCTGTAACTTCCTGAAATATGCTGTCGAGTATTGCAAGATTCGTCCCGTCATATTTGAGCGCAAATTCAAGATGATCACCAAGTGTATCCCCCGGCCAGTACTTAGAAGGATATACTTCCTCGACTATGCCTTCGCTCGAGTCGATCCGGCGGATTCCACTCGTGGTCACCATGGACTTGTGCCAATTTGGAATAACATCTAAGTCATATCGCTCGATAAGCGTCGCATATCCCGCGAGTCTTTCGGTTGATCTTTCCTGATCGTTTTCAGCCATAGCTTCCTCCGAAAAAACGATTACAATCCAAGAATTATTGTTATATTGTAGCACAAGTCAAGACAAATAATTACTGACAACACCCTGCACTTACTACACTCCAGGGACAACGATTACAAAACAAGACAATCACTTACACAAGCCCTTTGTGAGGGAAATAGTGTTACGCTAATAGAACAGGGTCAGGCTCCATTTTTCACAGTGAACGAGAAATCGAAGACAAAAAACTGTGAGGGACTTCTTATACACAAAAAGAAGAAAACGGAGCCTATTTCCTGCTCCGCCCACGAAGACACCCCCAGTCAAAGAAAATAAACCACTATGGTTCACGTGAAAACAACGTTGTCCGTCATCGGTCCGCCGTCCTTTGATACGCGCGCAAGACGTGAGAACAATCGTCGAGAAAGAGCATTGTCGAGATGTTCGCTGAGCTCACGAGAAGGCGAGTGAAAAGTCAGTCATTGCTGAAATTAGACGCAAGGCGCCGAAAGAACATCGGCGGACGCAAGGCTGGCTCCGCCAGGTCGCAATGCCCGGAGAAGCATCCGGGGACGCAAGGCTGCCTTCGGCAGGAGGCGATTTTGAGCCTGTTTGTTGGCACAGACCAGTTTCGGCTTTGCGAGACCAATAAGAAGCGTCGAGAAGGAGCACTGTCGAGACGTTCACTGAGCTCACGAGAAGGCGAGTGAAAAGTCAGTCACTGCTGAAATTAGACGCAAGGCGCCGAAAGAACATCGGCGGACGCAAGGCTAGCTTCGCCAGGTCGCAATGCCCGGAGAAGCATCCGGGGACGCAAGGCTGCCTTCGGCAGGAGGCGATTTTGAAGACTGTCTGTTCGCACAGACCAGTTTCTGCCTTGCGAGACCAATAAGAAGCATCGAGAAAGAGCATTGTTGAGACGTTTGCTTCGCTCACGAGAAGGCGAGAACTCTCTCCTGTTTCTCGTCCTCTCTCCTCATCTCGTACTCTCGATGCTCTTCTTTGAAACAGACACTTTCCGCCACTTCGTGGCCATCCTCCCTCAAGGTAGGACCTAAGATCATCATCCAAAGAGCTTGATAGGTCTTGAAGCTCTGCTCGGAGAACGGTGAACCGATAACGGACAACCATTTTCTTATTCAACTTGCAGCTTGCAACATTGCACTTGAACTGTTTCAAAGATCGAGATCCTGGCCAGTAGCGTGCCAGGATGACATGAAGGACTGTCATCCCGATATGAAACTGATCGGGATCTCGAATGTAAGAACCGCTGTACGCTTAAAACCGGGGAACCCGCTGGACGCTGACGAAGACAACGTTGTCCGTCAATGGTCCCTTTTCCTTCGAATTAGCCCAGAAATTCGTCATGAAGTTATATCAGCATCTCGATCTTAAAGCCCCTGTAAACTGGGAAGAGCAGTCATTAGCAAAGGCTTAGCAAGAAGGGACTGACCGGTTTCCGAGGTCCCATTTTCTACGGTACGACAATGTTGAATTCGAAATACATCCTGCCTGCCTCGAACCCGACGCCAAGTCTCAATGGAGAGAACCCGAGCTGTTGAGGCCCCAGCGCCAGCGTATGCGCGACATCGCCCCGGATGTAGATAAGGTCAAAACCGATTTTTGCTCCGACGTAGCCGTACCAGGCGATGCCCGGTAGTATCGTGTTGCATCCCAGACCGGTATCTTCCGGAAGCGTGAACATCATAAAGGGCGTTGCAAGACCGGCAAATAGCGGGCCCAGATTACACCTCAGGTCGAGACTGATAACGTCTATACCGACAAAGCCCAACAGAGGCGTATTCGAAAGCGATTCAGTCTTTGCCAGGGCGCTTATAAGACCGAGCGAAGGCATTGCAAGAGTAAAAGAGCACACAAACAGAAGAGCTAACAAGAGAGAGATCAATGTCTTCAAACTTTTCAGGTTCCGACAGGAATCTTACACCTCTCAACTGTTGAGACAATACAACCTGCAGAGTCTTTTAAAGTTCTCGTGGAAATACCTTTCGCTTTTCATTGAAGCGGAAAGAATCCAGTTTCTCCGCTAGATCTAAAGGCGTTTGTTATAAAGGCTTGATAGTGACGTTTTTGAAAATGACGCTGGTATTATGCCAGGCTCTCAGCCCAACTCTTCCATTTGTAAGTTTGCTTTCGCTGCTGTCGGTGGCTGTGAAAACTTCGTTCCCGTTGAAGTAGAAGGTGAAATTTTGGCCTCTTGCCGAAATTTTTATTGTATGATCGCCATCACTTGCGATAATGTTCGAGGGAATTTGTGAGCTAGCGATGACCGTCTCATTGTATCCGGAGAATCTTGAGAATTCGAACTTCTTCTTTGTCACATCGAATTTGAAAGCATAGGCAGAGAGTTTCGAATGAGCGTTTTCTCCGGTAGCTCGAAAGAAAACTGCATAACCGCCTTTCTGACTTTCAGAAGTTTGCCCTGTATAGTACAAGTTTACAGTTATGTCGTAGTCCTTCCAGTTTTCGTCAACATCAAGAATACCACGGCTCTGATTTCCATCTCCAGGATTACTCATTATTCCAGAAGTAACAACGTTCCATGTCCCTGTTGAGTGAACGAACGGTAATCTATTCAGACCCGTAAAGGATAGATTCAGACCCGAAGAAACCGTCTGATTACCGCTCCCGTCAAGATAGACGTGGTAGTAGGCCTTTGAGTTCTCTGAACTGGCCGCTCCTCCGGGGAGGAATTCGTACTCTCCAGCCGGAAAGCCAGAACCCGTATTTGTAAGCAGTGTGTAGAGTGTAGAAGTATCCACTTCTTTATTGGTGAATATAACGAAGTCATAGACGCCTTCATTATCGCTCCAGGCAACTCCGTAATCGCTGCTAACGTTTCTTCCGAGACTGTCGACCGACGATGGTATTCCATCACCGAGATATATTGAAGAAGAAATAGCTCTCGATAGAGTCTTGAAGTCTGAAGCGACGGCAGTCGCCCTGGCCTTTCTCATAGCGTTAAGGGCAAGAGGTGTAGAGACGGCAATGATTGATCCAATAACGGCAAGCACTATGAGCAACTCAACAAGTGAAAACCCTTTCTTCATTCCCATCCCTCCATCGATTCTTGATATCATTCTGATAGCTACATTGCAATTTCGTGCCAGAAGAGGCACAGACCGGTGACAGAAGAAAGTGAAGTGAAAGTGGTATCATATGTTTTGATTATCCCTTCTTGAGGTGAGTCGATGGAAATCGTAGAGATGCGATCAGACGAAATCACAGCTGTAAAGAAACTATTTCTGGAGGTATTTTCAGCAGAGCCCTGGAATGATCATTGGAAGAGTGATGAAGAGTTAACGCAGTATATCAGGGAGCTTACGCAGAATCCAAACTCGCTCTCCCTTATGCTAATAGATGATTATGAAAACATAGTCGCAGCTTCGCTTGGATACGTCTTCAGCTGGTGGCAGGGCAAAGACTATTTCATAAAGGAGTTCTTTGTTTGCGGAGAAAGTCAAGGCAAGGGAATAGGAAGCGAATTTCTCGTGCTGATGGATGACTTTCTACTGGCGCGCGAAATCAAGTCGATCTGGCTTATGACCGAAAGAACTGTTCCTGCCTATCGCTTCTACTTGAAGAACGGCTTCACGGAGGCTGAAGATATTGTCTTTTTCCAGAAGTCTGTAAAGAAGTCTCATTGATCTGCTGAAGGTCAAAGAGGCCTCACCGTTACGCTCTTGAAGACGACTTCAACATTTCCCCATGTTCTCAGGCCGACTTTGCCGTTAGCGAGATCACTATTGCTTGCTTCCAGTACTTTGGTTCCGTTGAAGTAGAAAGTGAAATCTGAACCTTTTGCAACTATCCGGATAGTGTGCTCTCCGGATTTAACAATTCTATCATTGGCCATGATTCCAGGGATGAAAGGGGATGAAGCTACAAGACTTTCGCCATATCCCGAGACTTTTCTCAACAAAAAGGATGGGACGTAAATACTGTCTTCTCTGTAACCCGGATCAAACTGAAACGCATAGGAAGAGAGGTTATCTCCAGCGTTTCTACCCGTCGCGCGGAAGTACACGGCATATCCTCTGGCGCGAGTTTCGCCGGATTTGTACTGATCCGCAAAAGAAAGGTTGACTACAATTTCGTAATCTTCCCACGTCCAGTTATCATCTCCAACATTGAGTATTGCCCTGTTTTGACTTTCTTTGTAGTTACTACTATCAAACACTCCAAAAGCAGTGGCAAGTCCATTGCTCTCTGCCGTCCATCCTCCGGTAGAGTACAGGAAGGGAAGCTGATTAAGATTTGCAAAGGATAGATTCAGACCCGAAGAAACCGTCTGATTACCGCTCCCGTCAAGATAGACGTGGTAGTAGGCCTTTGAGTTCTCTGAACTGGCCGCTCCTCCGGGGAGGAATTCGTACTCTCCAGCCGGAAAGCCAGAACCCGTATTAGTAAGCAGTGTGTAGAGTGTAGAAGTATCCACTTCTTTATTGGTGAATATAACGAAGTCATAGACGCCTTCATTATCGCTCCAGGCAACTCCGTAATCGCTGCTCACGTTTCTTCCGAGACTGTCGACCGACGATGGTAATCCATCACCGAGATATATTGAAGAAGAAATAGCTCTCGATAGAGTCTTGAAGTCTGAAGCGACGGCAGTTGCCCTGGCCTTCCTTATAGCGTTAAGGGCAAGAGGTGTAGAGACGGCAATGATTGATGCAATAACGGCAAGCACTATGAGCAACTCAACAAGTGAAAACCCTTTCTTCATTCCCATTCCTCCATCGTTTCTTGATCTCATTCCGATAGCTACGATGCAATTTCGTGCCATGTGTTGACCTGAATACTGTGTCGAGGGAGAGTCTGACTGGTGCTAAGCTCTCTCGATAAGTATCTCAAGGATTTCCTAAGATCGTACCGGAATTCTACTCGTTAAAGGGATACTCCCGGTCTAGCATGGCGGTAACGACTGACGCTTGAGATATAATTCAGCTGTTGGATCAAATGAATAATAAAGGGGAATAAGAATGAACCAAAAGTCGTTTCTTTTGGTTTCATTGCTATATGTTTGCACATTTCTGCTCTCGACAGGCATGATCGAGATTAGCAAAGACGCCGACTCAATTCTGTCCGCAGATCAAGCAGGAGACATTGAAATAACTGCAGATGGAAACATTTCCAATATTCTAAACCCGCTGATCTCATCATTTGAAGAGAGAGTGGATGGAATAATGGCCGCCCTAAGGGTTCTGGCAAATACACAAGAAGTGCTTTCCGGCGACTGGTCGAAGATAAAGCCTCTCTTGAAGATCTTCAACGAAAGTTATGAAGGTCTGGCCATATGTATCGAAGCCAACGGAGACTACTATACCGTTCAGAGGGACTGGACAGGTCTAAACCTCTCAGATAGAGGCTACTTTCCGATTCTTCAGAGCGGCCACGAAGTTTCGGGGTATCGTTGGCAAAACACGAGAGAAAGAGCATCGAGAGTTCGCTCCGCTCACGAAAAGGCATCTCTTCAGTCTCTCTCGGTTCTTGAGGTCATGTCCAAAATGCACTTGATATGCTTCCTTTCTCCTCTACAGACAAGATCATTGCATAGTCTCCGCTTTCTGCAACTTCCGCATGTGACTGCATTTGAGATTGTAATTCCTTTTGTGGTTCGTGGTCTTCGGGTTCTGACCGATGCTTTTTAGAGGACGACGTTTTTGTTCCCAATCATTTCACAGAAAGAAGTCAGCCACGAATGAATGCGCTTCGCCACACAGAGGCTGTTAATAATCATCGCATCGATCCAGAAAAGTGAAATGGCACCTGTAGGTTCTAAGAATCATTTCTCTTCAAAGCATGTGGTTGAGTTTATCATCGGTATGATTATCGGCGGAGTCAATCCCGCTTCTGCAGAGATTGATATTAGGAGACCCCTCGCCATTTGAATAAGCATTGGTGTTCCTGAATACTTGATAAACCTCTCGAATTCTTCTTCTTGCATGTTTCTTGTTGAAACAAACAGCCCTGTAATTATCGCCTTGAAAGCTATAATAATCTTCTTTCCGGACTTAAGATTATAAGATATGTCAAGACACAGCTCACCACTTAATCTCTCATCCTTTCTGCGAATTTCATATTTCGGAATCAGATCCAAATCAGGTTTCAAGGAGACTTCTTTAAGCTCGCCCCTTATCTCGAAGCTGAGGCTTCTTATTGTATGAGATACTAATTGAAAACCTGCGATTTTCGGTTTCACCTAACACCCCCGTTAAGCGAGAAGCAATAAGCATCTTCTTGAGGACTTGCGAAACAAAGATCACCCATATTTACAACTCCGTTAGCTTTCTCTTCCAAATTTTCAAACTCTGCAAGAACCTGGTCATAATAAGATAAGAAAATCTGAGCCAATGCATTTGCGTTAACCCAATACTGTCTAATTAACCCTTTGCTCTCCTTATCAATCGGATTGCCATAAAGTATTCTCAAATCATCGACCGAAAACCTGAGCGGTTTTTTACCGGGATTGATCGGCATAATCAAGCCTTCAGAGACCGCTCTTTGAATCGTTTTCTCACTTACTTGAAGCGCTTCGGCAGCTTCCTTCTTCGTATAGGTGTTTTCGAGAAGCGACTTTATCGGATCCTCCGATTCGTCAGTAATGTCGTCCTCAAAGGCTACCAAGTCATCTCTAAGTTGGAGCATCTCTTCGTCTTTCGAAAATGAGAGCAACTCAATGATTGCATCGAATGCCTTTCTTCTCTCTCCGGCACTGATGCTCTCAAGCATTTCCCAGATTCTGTCAAACATAATCACTTCAATCACCCTCTCTGTTGAACAAAGACAGTTTTTTCCCAAGATTCTTCTGCAGAACCTCATATTTCGACCCAAGTCCTCCGTGGGAACCAACATATATCAGGTGTATAGTGTTTGACCTCTTGAAATATGAATACACTAACCTGCCATGGGAAACTGTCTTCAACTCTATAGAACGCAGTCCCTTGAGAGGACCAGTTTTCATTTCGCCCATTCTCGGATCATTCATCAAGCCAAGTACTATCCCGAGTATCTCCAGTTTGAACTCTCTTGTAGATTGATCCTTGAAATTCTTCTTAAACATCGTATGAGAGAAGAACTTCGGCTCACTGTAATCTATCCCTTTCCTCAGAGCTGATGAAAACTTCTCAACGTTATCAAAATGCAAACCGATCTTTCTCAGGTTCTCAAGAATCTTTTCTTCATCTTTCATAGAGAGTATACCTCTTCAATCAATTAAAGTCAATAGTTATGTCCATATTTGTCCATATATTCAAGTGATTGCATATGTTTTACATCTTTCCTTTGTTGCGACTTTGAATAGATAGTGGTTCAATACTCATAGGTAGTAAGAGATTGTTGGGAATTGTCGCCTCTCAATTCAATCAATGGAATAGATCCTAGAGGTCCATATCGTTGACCGAGCGCTTTGCCGGTGTCCAGAAATTTATCAAAGGCGGTTGCCATTCTCTTAGATATTTGAACCATTCAACATCTGTCAAAGCTAGAACGTCCATGGTTTTTCACCTCGCTTCGCTGTTGACTTGGATTTCGTAGAAAGTAACTCTCAAATGTGTCCGTTCAGCAAAACAGGAAATTCTCCACTTCTTCTTCGAGAAAGGAAAGTGTTGTTTTTCGAATGATCGACATTTACAAGATAATATCCGTACTCATAAAGGACGCCGTTTTGTATCCACTTCCAAACCAAAAAAGGGAATCTGTGACTGCATTTCACCATTCCAACTTTTTCGGAATATCTTCTCCGAAGGAAGTTTTTCGCCTGAAATTATGCTCATTGATTCCTCCATAATGTGTATTGTTGATCTCCTGCTTTCTTAACTGCACTCTTCCGATTGATCGAAGTTCCTACTTCCGGCTCTTCGTTTGACGGATCTCCCTCAAAGGTATCTAGTGCAACATCTTCTAGTTCAAGTGAACCGAGCTCCTCGACCATTGGAAGAATGAAAGGCGAAATTGCCCTTGAAACCTTCTGAACCAACTCCTCAATCGTCGTAATTTGGTCTTCTCCCTCTTCGTGGTCTGTAATAAGTGCAAGAGCAATGATTACGTGTCCATACATGTACCTCGCTTCAAGAATTCTAGGATCTGTTTTGGTCTTGCCTTTTTGCTCTGTTTTGAGATGCCAGTTATCAACATTGACAAAGAAGTCGTAATTATCCTCAGATGCTTTAGATATGTGTAGCGCATCATACCTGTCGAACCCGTATCTGTCCCATTCGTTCTCGTAAACCCTGATCACATTAGGTAGATTCAACCCGTGAAGCCCATGAGTATCATCTCCCGGATCCTTAGAAGCCGGTTTCTTTCGTTCTCCTTGTTCGCCGGAAGTCTTCTTCTCCGCTTCAGTTATCAGAACGAAGAATCTCGATTCAAAGATCTCGGTTTCACGAATATCAGATACTCTGGAGTTGTATTCAATTAGCTCTCCTACTTCTGCATCCTCTGGAACTCTTACATTAAGGTTTGCGGTACCGTTCCACAAATTAACAAAGTAATCCTCTATTTCAACATCTGGAGAGATCAACTCAAAGTGGCCTGAGTCATTCACTCGATAGAAATAGTCATTTTCTGCATCTGTTGTGAATTTCACCCTGAAATATGAATTGTTGATAGGGCATTGCTTTGGTTGGTCTTCACTTAACTTTCCAATAAGAGTGAAGAAAGTAGGGAACCGCTTTCCATTAAACTCCGGTTCACTCGCTATCGATGCTGCTTTGAAAGGATTATGCAACTGCTTGCCCTCGATAAATAGGCGTGATAACGTAGGCGACTTCCTCAAAATGTCTTGAAGAATCTCCTTAAGTGGTCTAGAGTCCTGTAATCTGCCTTCGATCTTCTCTCTCCGCCTTTTTTCATTCAGTTGCCTCAGACCTTCATGCCTTCTAAGAAGATCCTCAAGCTGTCTCTCAATTGCATTTTCGAATTCACCGCTTCTCAATCTATCTCTACTGTTCATAAACAGATCTTCTCTCAGTCTTCCTTGCAAACCAGAACAGTCAACAACAGCAAGGATGGAGTTCGAAACGTATCCAAGAGACACGCGGTTTCTCGTAAAAAAGGCAGTAGAAGCACTTAATCTTTCCACAAACTTTCGATCCCCCATAAAAAACCAGCAGCAGGGCTGGGAGAAGGGTTTGCCAGGTGTACTGTTTTCTTGTGGGCATAAAGGAAATTTTGCGAGATGGTATATACAAAAGGCTGATACTCAACAACAAGCATTTGGAATTCTGCGAAAAGATCCCACCTCTTCTGTTTATCCATCTCAGCAGTCTGTTTGACAAATATCTCGTGGATACGGTTTTCCCAGTCAAAAGACTCATAAATATCCGGATCTACAACACCAGGTTTGGTCTCTGGAGTGAAATTAAAGAAATGTAAAGGTCCATCCATCCTCCATACATTCCAACCGGAACCCGGATCGACGGAACCCGTAAGACCAATCAAAATCGCATCGTAATCAGGAATAAAAAGTCTGCTCACCAGAGTGTTGAAATCCGTAAGAACGAGGTTTATTTGCATACCGAGTTTCTCGGCGCTATCCACGATTATATTGCAAATAAATGCTCTATTCTCGTTGGTGGTGTTGGTGGAAAGATCAAATTCAACTCTTGTGCCTTCAGAGTCAATAAGATTACCGTCATCGTCCCAATCGAAACCACCCCTCTTCAATTCTAACCTTGCTCTTGTTATTGAGTATTTGTAAGGAAAAGCCTCAAGAGTCTCTGGATTGAAGAAGCCCGAAGAAGGACTAACAGGTCCGTATATTGCGGTGCCTAGACCATTAAAAAGTCCCGCGATTATGGCATCTTTATTCATAGCATACTGGAACGCCCTTCTGAAAAAAGGGTTCCTGAACCAATCCCTTTTGGCAGGGTCTGGGTTGTTGAAATTGAAGGTAATGAATTCTGAACCAAGATCAGGGCCTCCCTGCCCATAAATCCAACCTTTTTCTTCTGCCTGATCCACTATTCTCTGCCACGCATTTACGTTAGGAGAAATAACATCTATCTCCCCTGCTTCGAACAGAAGTTGAGGTTCAACGTTGCTGAATTTGAACTCAACGTTATCGAGATAAGGAAGCCTGGCACCCCCCGGTTCAAGCTCGAAATAGTATGGGTTCCTTGAGAGCCTTATTCTTACTCCTTCGATGAACTCACAAACCAAGAAAGGACCCATGCCAACGACTTCATTAAATTCTGTGACACGCCAGACCTCGGCTATCCGCCCCTCTTCTACTGCTTCCTTCAATATGTGCTTGGGCAGTATCGATGTCATTCCGACAGCCTTATAACACCAAACATTGGGTTCTGTCCAGGTAAAGGATATCACATCGCCATTTACGCTCACTGTTGGAAGGTAACCGGCAGAGTCTTTATATGTGGCATTGCCGTTCGCCGTGTTTTCCTCCAAAAACGCAACGTCCTCAAAGGTCCATCTGACATCCTCGATCGTAAAAGGGATTCCATCAGACCATTGTAGCGATTCTCTAACCCTGAAGTTTGCAGTTTTACCACCGTCAGCAAACCACCATTCCGAGGCAAGCCCGGCAATAGTAAGCAGACCACCAGTGTCGGCTCTGAGAAGAGACATGTGGTTGAGCTTAATTACATCGGTTGAGCTGGTTTCCTGAGCCCACAATGGATTTAGTGTTGCAGGTTCGTTTCTGGCAAATAGTTTTAGTGTCCCTCCATGATTTTCCGAGCGAAGATAAACGAAGTCCCATCTGATTGTATTAGAGTAAAATCCTCCGTTATCCTGTGCCCTGACTTCGAAGGTATGTTCTCCTTTAGAGTAACCATTCCACGTATAGCTCGTATTAAGTCCGTGGTTTGTCCAGATGCCACCGTCTTTTCTGTATTCGTATTTGACTATCTCTACTTCTTGACCCGCAAATCCAGCTTCTTGCCATTCAAAAACGCTGTTATCAGTTGCTATGCTTCCTGACGGCCCTCTCGATTTGATAACCTTTTCAGCAGCGTACGCAAAGCTCCAACTAACCGGCTCGGAGTAAGTCCCTTTGTTGTCCTGTGCCCTAACATCGAAGGTATGTTCTCCCTCCGAGTAACCATTCCACGTATAACTCGTGTTAAGCCCGTGGTTAGTCCAACTTCCCTCGTCTTTTCTGTACTCGTATAAGGTAATGTTCCCGTCGGAATCGTCTCCGGCCCAGCTGAAAGTGACGCTACTCTGGTTTATCGTTCCGGATGGACCGCTCAACTTAGTCACTGTGGGAGGCCTGTTTTGACGCGGGGGACATCCTGTCAATAAAAAGATTCCAGTTGTTAGCGCCACGAGTAAACAAACTCCTAACAGTCTACTTTTCATGTTTTAACCTCCTTTGTCCTGCAGAAGTGAACACTACCGGGAATTTCACACCATATGTGAATTTCCAGATCAGTGTATATATGAATACGCTCACTCGCTATCCTGTGCCCTCACTTCGAAGTTGTGTGGTCCTCTTGAATATGTTGCCCAAGCATATTCTGCTTCCAGCCCAAAACCTGTCTAGTCTCCATAGTCTGTTCTGAACTGGTAATTAACGATTTGCCTGCCCATGCCTTTCATGGTCCAGCTGAATACTGCTGTTTCTTCATCTGTTTTTCCAGATGGCCCACCAACTTTTGAGATCATGAATTTTCCTGCTTCTTCTTCCACAATTGTCTTGGCCGGTTCTGGTGACAGAAAACGCTGTAAAGCATCGCAACCGAAGAAATCAAATACAAGACCTGATAATAACTAGTACAATACCTTTTTTCATTCGCTCACCCCGAATTCGATCTATCTTCTCACGATACTTAATAACCACGTGAGGAGCCGCTAGGTTCTGCGCACAACATATCTTATCGGCCATGATTGTTCAGGAGATTACTTGGAAAGATCGTAGTAGTAATCTCCGATACGCGCCTGGTTAGGAAACCATCCGCTGACTCTTGTTGAGCGGACGTGATAGCTATGCATCAAATACATCGGTATTCCAACAACAGCTTCAATTATCTTCTCCTGTATTTCTCTGTAAAGTTCTTCTCGAACAGAGATATCCACTGTTGACCTGGCCGCGTCAATATCCTCATCCACATTGGCTGCAGCCCATTCTCGATAGGCCTGCCCTCGAAGTATGGCGTATGTACCCTGACTTGAGTAGAAAGGAACTACATAATTGTCGGGGTCACAGTAATCGTGCATCCAACTTGCCATAACTACCGGAATCCAACCGCTGTGTTGTGCCTGCAATAAACTTGGCCATTGCAGCGAGATAGTCTCAACTCTGAACAAAGGGTTGAGCGATCCTATGAAGTAGGCGAGCATTTCCATCGCGTTCTCTCGAACGTTGTTTCCGCTATTATAAACCAGCTGCATCTTGAATCCCTTTTCCCACACTTCCCCGCCAAAAGCTAGTTTGAACGCCTGTACTGCCTTCGAAAGATTGAATTCTGCAAGGGGGAGCGTTTCATCGTACCCTAGAAATCCTCTAGGTAGAGCCGTGGGGATCATTTCTCCCATACCGAGCACAGAATCGATAAATGTAACTCCATCGTATGCATAAGAGAAGGCTTTTCGGATGTTGATATCCGAGAAGAAATCCGGTGGAATTCCATTTCCATCTAGCTTGCCGCTCCCAATATAAGGACTTGAGTCATTTACTTCCCTGTTGAATATGATCTCGCTTACCCTAGTACTTGGATATATTTCTACTTTGCACTTTCCTTCCGCCTGAAGCTCGAGCGCCTCCGCAAGCCCAATGTCTACTATATCTGCAGTACCCTCTGACAACTCGTTCTTCCTTTTGTTGTGATCGGGTTCGCTCCTGATTATTACCCGGTCTATTGATGGGCTCCCTCTCCAATAGTCTTCAAAACTCTCCAGAACTATTCCCTCTCCCTGTTGGTTCCATGTGACAAGTTTGTACGGTCCCGATCCGGCTTCAGCTAATGATAAGGGTGAAACTGCCGATTCCGAATACCATCGCCACCAGCTGTCAGCGTTGCCATCCCACGCTCCGTTATTCTTTGCCCATTTCGAGTCGATAATGGCACCAGCGGGACTGAAGTGAACTATCATGCTTAGAAACGGAGCAAAAGACTTTCCAAGATTGAAGACTATGTTTTCACCTTCAGTGGTGATAATCTTACCTACTACATCTTCGTAAAAGCCGATGAGTTTCTGCTTAGCAAAAGCCGATACAGGTTCTCCAGATGAATCGAGAGCTTCGGAGATCGTCATTTTAGAATAATCTCTGAACCAATCATCCAGGATTACAAACCTTCCACCAGACAACGCTTCTACTAAAACCCAATTTGCATTTTCTCCATATGCGAGAAGACCTCTTTCAAAGGAATATTTTATGTCTTCAGGCGTTAAGTCGTTACCCGTGTGAAACTTTACGTCTTGCCTAATTGGGAAGGTGTATACTTCTCCATTTTGGCTTATAAGACCGTTGTCAACTGAAGGGACTTCGGTGGATATCATAGGAAGATAATTGGTGAGCGATTCATGATCATACATTATGAGGTTGTCATACACATTATTTACGACTTCAATTTCATAGCCAGACATATAATACATATGTGGGTCTAAGGTTTCTACAGAATAATAGGACCTAAGAACCGATAGCTGCGATTCACTGGCAGAAAAGGTGAAACTCCACTCAACCGGTTCAGAGAAAGTCCCATTGTTGTCCTGTGCCCTAACATCGAAGGTATGTTCTCCCTCCGAATAACCATTCCACGTATAACTCGTGTTAAGCCCGTGGTTAGTCCAACTTCCCTCGTCTTTTCTGTACTCGTATAAGGTAATGTTCCCGTCGGAATCGTCTCCGGCCCAGCTGAAAGTGACGCTACTCTGGTTTATCGTTCCGGATGGGCCGCTCAACTTGTTGATCACAGGTACTCTATTGATCGTTATTCTGAATGTCGATTCATCAGTACCACCTTTATTGTCCGCTACTCTAACAATTACCGTCTTCGTTCCGGCATCTGTGCATGTAGCTGTGTAGGTGTAAGTAGATCCCGCTATGTTTCCCACTCCGGATACTAGAGTGTATGTGAAGGTGTCGAGTGTATCCGGGTCTGTCGTGTAGTCAAGAAGGTTGAGAACGAGGGTCTCGCCTTCATCTATTGTCTGGTCCGGTATGTCCAATACAGGGGGTCTGTTTACGTCGGTTACACTTATGGTAAAAGTAGAGGTCGCTTCTCCATCCTTTCCATCGTTTGCGCTTATACTTACCTCGAAATCTATACTCTCGGCTGCCGGGTCGTACTCTCTAACCTTTTTCAGTACATCGTAATCAGGAGTGTAGGTATATGTCGCACCGGTTATCTCTCCAACTCCGGATACTAGAGTAAAGGTTAGATCGTCTTCATCGGGGTCATCCGCATAGTCGTTTAGGTTGAGGGTAAGGGTCTCCCCTTCGTTCATCGTCTGGTCCCGTATGTCCAGCATAGGGGGTCTGTTAACATCGTTTACCGTTATTTTGAATGTGTCTTCTGCTGACTTATCCTTTGCATTCGTTACTCTTATCTTCACCTCTTTCTGGCCGGAGTCATCAAATGTCGGGGTGTATCTGTAATCGCTCCCCACTATCTCTCCAACTCCGGATACTATTGTGAAGGCGAGGGAGTTCTTGTCTTTGTCTTCGGCGTATTGTTTTAGGTCGAACTGAAGTACCTGTCCTTCATCTACTGTCTTATCAGGTATGGTCAGTTTTGGTGGTTTGTCAATGGTAGGACAGCCAAGAAGGAGAAAGATAATCGAAAAGAGAAACACGAATAAACAGACAGACAGAAGCTTGTTCTTCATTACCCCACCTCCATTAGCGAGGCCTCGCACTCGAAGTAAGCACGTGAAGACTCAGGCAATATACAGAAAGAAGTGCAATGCACTCATACGACTAATATAACAGATGTTACATTTCTAGCAAAGCTGAAAAACTATATTGATCATCGTCTCTCAAGACTTATTAGGGCGTGATCGATGTAACATATAATACAAAACAAGGTCTAGTACGATTCCCCTTTTGGCCCCTGATGCTCAATCTTCGAGTCTCGCGCGCATAAAGGCATCTTCGGGTCCGGCGATGGGTATCGGGATGATTTTGGAGATCGTGTCCATGGAGACGCTTGCGAGATTTGCCATCTGTTCCAGGGGTACGGTGATCGATTTGGCTCCGTTTTCGGCGAGCATTGTTACTCTGTCGACGAAGGACAGTGTGGTCTTGAGGCTCCCCGTTATCGTCATATCTCCTATTATCCCCAATCCCTTCTTCAGAGTGTTTTTATGGATGGCAGAGAGTATGGAGACGAAGATGGCGACGGTTATGTCATCGCCCACTTCACTGCCTATCATAGGGGTTATCTGTACTGCTATGTCGTAGTCTTTCAAAGCCGAGTTGGAGGGCAGGTATTTACGCTGGTTAGAGCCTATGCAGGAGACCGTGGTCTTGAGCGCTTCCTTCGCTTTTGTCCCGCCGCCGCTTATGTTTTGCTTTCCCGAACCGGGAACGACTATCGTTTCGACCTTCAGGAGAGACGTCTTTCCTCCGGCTATCGAGACTGTGTAAACAACCCCAGGAGGCAGCGGATCCTGCGAGATGAGAGCCTTGCTCCCTCCCTCGTTCACGGATACATAGGTTTCCTTCTTGCTCTCCTTGTCTATGTACGAAAAGTTCGTGTCCCAGAACTCGAGCCCTCCCAGCTTCTTCAGCTGCTCCTTGACCCTCCTCCTGCATTCTATGGAGAAGGCCAGGACTTCTTCTATCGCTTCTTTCGTGTACTCCCCATCTGGGTAAAGCAGTTTCAACAAGCCGGATACAGTCTTTCGGACCGCCTTCTCGTCTCTTCTATTAAGCTGGCTTCCTAAATTGAAGTACGTATCTGGCGCGGTTACCGCGGAGGTTCCCCTTAAGGACCTCATAACCTCGGAGAAGTAGTCTATTGCGAAACCGAAGTGATCGGTGAAGAGTTCGGCTCTTAATTTCTCCACTTCCCAGCCCGGAAGGTAGGCGTGGATTCGGTCCAATAAGGCGGTGTCCTGCATCTCCACGGGGAATGGCTCAAATAGATGAGACATCTTCAACAGAGTCTGAACGTCGTCGTTAATGTTTCCGTTGAAGACTATGCCCGCTTCGGCAACTACTTCTACCTTTCTTGCAAATGAGCCGGCCTCCATAAAGTCTTTAAGCATCTGCAGCGCCTGTTTGTCCTTGAACTGTATGCCGGCAACTTCATCGAAGGCGATCAGATCCCACTCTCCTACGAGGCCGACCTTTCGTGTGGCTATGTTGTAGAAAAGCTGGGCGACTGTAGTGTTACCGCCGGAGAGAAGGAAGGAATAAGGCGAGATTTCTCTGTAGATGTACGACTTGCCGGTAGCCCTCGGTCCGAGTTCCACGAGGTTGTAGTTTTTCTCCACGAGAGGGACGAGCCTGAGTAGCTGGAAGAGCTTCTGCCTCTCGTCCATCTTCTTCGGCTCCAATCCTATAGAGCGGATTATGAGATCGGTCCACTCGCCCACCGTGAACTCACTCCGTCTACCCACAAACTGGTCTTTAATGAAGTTACTGAGCTGTATGGGGTGAATCTTCTCTACTACGAAGGGCCTTCCGGGGTAGGTGTTGTGGTCGTATATAAGGTCGATTATCGCCCACATACCACCGAGCAGCATTTTAGGGTGTTCCTTAACCAGTTCGTCAGTTATTACCCCGTTCTTTATACTCAGATTCTGCAGTCCCGCCACGTACTCGTTCTGCCTTATGTCTAGCCAGGCATCTACTCTGTCGATCACCCTGAAGAAACCCTTGTCCCTCAGCTGCATCTTCACCAGTTCTGCCATATCCGGTCTTAAGAAGTGTTTCTCCAGTATCTCCCTGACGTTTTCAACGCCCTTTATGTCCTTGGGATCGGACAGGTCGGCGTATGTTCCAAGCAGGTGCTCCAGGACGTATGAAGGAACGTTATAGCCTATCTTCAAGTTCCTAACGAGCGACTTCTTTATCACATACTCGGGATATATTTTGAGCACTTTCAGATCAAGGGCATCCAGCTCCACTTTTCTCTCCCCCTATCAGAAGATTCGCTCTCTTGTGGGCAGATATTCACACTCTACCCAGTCCATAAGAGTACCGTCTTCCAAATCTCTAACTTCTATCTTGAAGGTATCGCCGCTCTTCGCATTTATCTTCACAGTTTGGCTGATCTGATCATCGACGGGCTCCTCCACCTCGAACTTCTCGCCCAGGCACTGTATATACACCCTCGGAGCGATACCGAACAGGTCGATTTCAGTGAAGAGGAAGACTTCGAAGTGATCCTTCTGTACGACTTTCAATCGGTCTTTATTTCCAATCTTCACTCTCTTTTTCTTCTCTCCGACAATCGGCGTTATGACGATGAGAGGAATTACCACTTCCTGGTGAGTTATCCCTCCGTGCCAGAAGTGGCCGCCGTAGTCTTTGAATACGTTCCCGCTGTTGGCGTAGAGTATGAAGCTGCTGCCAGCCTGTTCGTATTTGCCTTCATCTGGTTTGGTGCTGTTAAGGCTGTACCTCACCCCGGATGAGTAGCTGAGCGTCTTATCCTGTTTGACGGTCTCTCCGGGCACGGGAAGGTAGAAGCCGTGATCGCTCGTGAAGTGTACTTCGTAACCGTCCCTCAGTAGTTTGTCGGCCTTTTCAGACAGTTTCGTCATTATGCTGCCATAGAATTCTATAAGCGCTTCGTGGCCCAATGAATCTATATCCCCCGTCTTCATAACCAGCTTTTCCGAGGCAGGAGGATCGGCGTCTATATCGAATATCTCAACTCCAGGTACTAGCTCTTTCAGGTTGTCCTCTCTGGCTGTAACGCTGTCCAGTGTCTTGCCGGTTTTCTTGTCCACGATGAGGACTTTTCTGTCCTTCAGGATCTTTTCAATATCACCAGAGGAGAAAAGAGACCCCATTCCCACGGGTGTTTCCGTCGGTGTCACCGCCAGTATAGGTCTTCTTTCGATCTTCACCTTGCTCTTCATTTCAAGATCACAGGCAAGCTCATATCTGAGCGCATCTACTACGATTACCGCCTTCTTGCCCTCGCCTTCAAGTATTCTGTACAGGAGGCCTGCCTGTTCGGACTGAATTGCAGGATCGTAATGGCTCTTCCAGTGATTGGATACCACCTTCATTATCTGAGTTACTTTTTCCACAGCTCGGACTTTCAGTCTGTCTGGAAGATGTGAGCTCCTGAGCTTTCTGTCTAGAGAGTCGTATTTCCAGAGAGTGTGACCGTAAACCGAGAGGAAGCTCTCCAGCGAGCCTATGCCCGAGAGGTCGGGCTCTTCCAGGAGTGGCTCGAGCCAGAGGAGTTCTTCCCAGTAGACTCCTGCATCTCTGTCTTCAACTCTCTTCTTTCTCTTTCTGGTCCGCTCTTTCGCGAACTCAATCGCCTGTGTGGCATCTTCTTCCTGCAAGAGAGCCTCTACTCTTCTCTCGAATATCTCTCGCTCTATAACAGTGAAGGGGTGTCTGTAATCGTCTTCGAAGAGGCCTATGTGTGCGATAAGTTCCTCTCTGTGGCTCTTGGAGAATTTCTCTGCGTGAAGGTGAAGACTCTCTTCCCACTCGCTCAGTCCCGTCCAGTCCCTGTAGTATTCGTAAAGCTCATCGCCAGGTTTGTTCTTGTAGGAGGCCTCGAGTATCTTCTCGGCTATAAGGTTTGCCGCTTCTTCGGGTGTGGAAGAGGCCGTCAGTTTCAAATCGAAGGTTGCATTAGCAAAATGAGTGAAGATAAACTCCCTCTCCGCTTCCGACAGACTCGAGGCATAGCTGCTGTCGCTCAACAGCTCCCAGAGGCTTTCCTTAACTATCTTGCTTATATTCTCCAAGCCGCGTTTCTTCAGGGCCTGCCACCAGTCTTCAGATTTCGGCAAACCGTATCTCACAAGAGAGACCAGGAAGTCCTTCTTGAAGTCTTTTCGGTCAATCCTCAATTCACTCAGCAGGTTTATTGCAGATACAAGCTCTCCATTTCCCCTGTCCCAGTACTCCGCGAGATATACGAGATCTTTCTCCGAGCGGTTGGCTATATATACGATTACTTTTCTTCCCGATTGGACAAGACTCTCCGCCTCTAGCATAGTGAGAAACTCCCGCTCGAAATCCTTTAACGTGAGGCAGTGCCAGCCCTGATCCTCGAAGTAAGTGAGGCTATCGCCCAGTAAGAGATCGGAGTCTTTCAACACTACTGGAATTGAGGAGTCCAGCTTCTCCAGTCTTTTCAGTACGATGTCCAGTAAGTACATAGAGCGCTCCTTTTAATTCCATTGACCAGAGTTATACTCTGAAAAGCTCGAAGGCCAGATTAACCAGTTTTTCCGTTCTTTGCTCGATATCTTCAATAGTCCAGTTTTCTTTGTCTCGCAGATCACTGTTAAGGAAGAGCCCGTTCTTGTAGCCTATGTAATTTCCTCTAGTGTCTTTCCTATCCCTCTTTTTCTCGAATGAGTATGTGGAAAGGTATTGGTTGTACCCTGTCAAAGTGAGATTTCCCAGTCTGTGTACCCACTGATCTTGCAACAACTTGGCATTTTCCTTATCCCCACCTGCGACAGATTTCACCCAGGAATCGGGTATGTTCTCGCCTTTTGGGAATATGTGCTCGATAGTCCAAATTAGATTGTTGTTGTTGTCTCTTTCCCAGAAGTTAGGCTTGTTCTCCCGTGTAAAACGAGATTCCTCGATCTTCGTCAGGATGAACCTTGTCGCTTCCGGGTTGTCATAGATATCTCCGGCGAGCATCTCTCTAAAGCGTTCATCAGGGGCAAATCTCTTCCTGTCTGTCAGAAAATCCTTTATTGTTTGCATACTAAAAGATTCTTTTTGTGACTCGCAGAAGTCTATTGCGTCTATGAATATCTTGTCTAGATCGCGTGTTCCGGGAAAGTCCGTTATGTTCCTCCTTATGAAATACTTCACCAGCAGTTCCGATGCTTTTACTATTAGATCCTCTTTTTCACCGTGTTCGGAGAGGAGGTACAGCAGCAGAGTATAACCGGGTGCGCCTCCAACGTTCTGGAGGTCGAATAGGTGATTTCTAAATTCCTCGCCATTTCTGGACTCGAAAGAAACAGAGAAGCGACCGTAAATTTCGGCCTTCTGGACCAGTTCCTGCAACGTCTTATCTGGGTTTTTCTCTATGAGAGTTTCGTATATGGTTATTAGCTTAGATTTAGTCGCTTTGGAGATTCCCGGAAAGCGTACTTCTTCTCTGTATCTGAAGGCGTTGTAGTATTGTCTCAAGAACCTCTCCTGATCTCTGTATTCAGGAATATGAGTTATTATCCTGTTCCAACGATTAAAAGCATCATCTACTTCCATCACGTTAGTTCGTTCTAATTCGGCAAGCATCTTGTTTTTTATTATGTCCATAGGAGACAGCGGTATTCCCCTGTTATTTAGGCTTTCAAATAGGGTGAAAGCGTCGGCGTGATTCGCCACTTCGATCTTCACCATACTTGCCGAATTCAGTCGGTCGAGAAAATCAGTTACTTGCCCTTCCGATTCCTCTTTCAATTTGCTCTGAAAATACCTGAATGCCGTGTATATTCTTCTGTTTCCGGCAAATGGAGCTCTGTCATTGGTTGATTGAATTATTCCGTTTTCACTGAGAAGAGAAAGGTAGTCGGAATAGTTCTTGTTCTGAAAAGAAGGTATAACCCTGGGAGTTCTCCTGTCCTCGGGTTTCTGCACGAGACGGTTCTCTAGGTTCATTATAGTATTAAGGTTTTTCAGATTCGTTTTAGAGTAACGTTGGTCGTCAGTTCGCATATCGCTCCCTTCTTTGAGCCGAGCAAATACAACCAGATAAAGAATTGAGATTGTTAGCAATCTCTGTTGGCCGTCGATAATTTCGAGCGGTTTGACGTCCAGTGCGTCAACTCCCTTGTCTATGCAGATTATAGAACCGAGAAAGTGGTCCTGATTCTCGTAGATGTCATCGTACAAGTTATCCCATTCCCGTTTGCCCCAAACATACTCCCTCTGGTACTTCGGAATCTCATATCTTATCTTTCCGTCGATGGCAAATAGCGCCGATATTTTATAGTTTGCTGCCGACTGAATCATCGTTCACCACTCCACTTTCAGCATTTTGTCCATAAGCTTCTTGCTGAGGACGTCGAATTTTAGCAGCCCTTTATTCTGGAGAGGCGCTATGTTTTTGGCGACGCCTCCATCCACTTCCGGGAGATAGCTCCCGTCAAGCAGCTCGCCGAGGGCTTCTGAGAATCTCTCCAGTTCGGCCAGTCTCTCCATTAGCTTTTCTCTGTTCTTTTCGTCCAGTTCGGTGGCCAGCGTGTTTTCAAGTGTCCTCTTAACACCACCCAGGTACTTCGATCTCAGAAGAAGAAGCTTGTCGTAGCTCCAGCTGTGATGGAGGACGAAAAAGTTCACGCTCCCCTTATCCGATGCAAGCTGCCAGATTATTGGTCGGCTCATATACCTTTTGGAGTGATCCTTGAAGAAGCTCTTCAGCAGGTATTCCTCCAGTCTCTTGCCCAGCAGGTTTTCTACTTCGTTATACGTGTCTCCTATGCCTAGCTCGCGCCATTTCTCGACTATCCTGGTAACGATGGAGGTCTCTCCCGTGTCTGTGGATAATGACAGTATCCCGTCGTTGTCCTCTCGCATTATATCTAGCGTTATCGCCTGTATGTGTTCAGAGATAACGTCCTTAACCGCCTCTTCAGGAAGGGCATCAATTTTCGACAGCTCTTCCACCACCGTTACGGGGCTGACTTTCAGAGTCCCGGCCAGTTCCTCGACTATTCCGAACTCCATCCCCGTTATAGCCTCGCTCTTACCGGAGCCTCTATCGTGTCTATGTTTCAGATACAGCTTCTTCAGTGTCTTTCTCTCGTCTTCTCTCAGGTCTCTGGCAAAGTACGCGCCGACGGGCACGCCTTCGGATTCGAGGACCTCGAGAACGGCAGCGTAGAGGTCAGAAGAGCCGTCCTGCGTCCTTCGCCCCAAATCGTGGACCCGTCCTTCGTTAAGAGCAGAAGGCGCATCTTCCGTGAGCGACCCCAAGAGCCCGGATTGTGCAATCACATCTGAAAGTGTTAGGTCTTCGGGCAGGAGTTCGTAGAGCTTCAATACAAGTTCGTCGTTCACCGCCTCGTTTATTAGCAGTCTTGCCTCTAGCTCTGCCTTATGAATGAAGAACTTCTTCAGGGCGTCTTTTACCCTCACTTGCCTGCCCTCTTCTCTTAACTCCTTCAACCCCCAGGAGAGGGGATCGTGTTTGAAGTCACGTTCCATAACGTGGAAGCCATATAGCTCTTTCTTTATCTCGATGCAGTCCTGCGCTAGAGAGGAGAGAGTGACCGAGTTTAGAGTGGAGAGTGGAGAGTGGGTCGAGAGAACACCGAGAAGGTCGCGGATTTCTTCAGGGCTTAAGGCTTTACTCCCCAAGGCTGATAGATCGGGGATGGGTGTTTTCTTTACGTCTTCTACCTGTTTATTTGTAGTAGGATTTTCTATTTGTAAGATGCCGCTGAAGACTCTCGAAAGCATAACTCCCATAAGTCTTTCAGAACTAATCTTATCCGAAAAGACAGCACTAACAGCAGAATCAAATATATGATTTGACGGAAACAGTCTTACTGTTGGAATCCCAGATGTAACTCTCTGTATAGTCAGCCCCTCTCTGAAGTAGTATGACTCGTTTGTTACTTTCCATCCTAGACTATTTTGGCCATACTGTTTTATCGTCTCAAACTTGATTGCATCCCCATCGTTTTCCCAGTTCACTAGCCACCATAGGTTTCCGTACCACTTGTTGTAAGGTCCGCCTTTGGCGTAGGGTACCCATCTCTTTCTATCAGTCTTGTAATCAACGGAAATGTCTTGCTGCCTTACTTCCCACCAGAACCTTAAGAATCTATCATTATTTCCTGTCCTCATTCCTAGAAGGACAAGAGCATACTTCTTTAGCGGCTTGTACTTACTGAATAGCTCCCTTATCCTATCGCTTATCCAGTAAACGAAGGGATAGCCCGGGATCTTCTTGAACTCGGACTGGTTAAGAAGATGAGCATATGTGCATTCTTCCCCCATCCGTATAGCTTCAACGGCTTCTCTTAACGCTTCCCTCTTGGCCTTCGCGCTTCCCCTTTCGAACTTCACCAGATTGAAGAATATACAATCATCGCTGTCAGGTGGCGCCTTTCTCAGCACAATAACGGCAGTATCCACAAGAGCCTCGCTGAAGACGCCCCCAAGTCCGAAGTGCACAAAATCCACCAATTGATTCTTGTTCAGTATCCACTTTCTTGTCTCATCATAACTGGATATGAACATATACGTCTGGGGAGTTATCATACCGACATAACCGCCTTCATCGACGAAATCGGCACATCTCTTAATGAAAGCCGCATACAGGTTCTTGTCGAAGCCCTTGAATCTGTCCTTAAGGAATTTCTTGTAGTTGTCAGTCATATCCGACGAATCGAGATAGGGAGGGTTGGCTATCACCACATCGTACTTCTGAATCAGAAGTTCGGCAAAATTCATCCCCTGTTCTATGTACTCGCCGTACTCCCTGTTCGAAGATACCGCTCCTTTTATGTCTTCCAGGACTTTTATCTCCGTCTCGCTCCAGGCCTCTTCACTGAAGAACATCACATCGCTCTTCTTGCGCTTCTCCTTGAGCCTTTCCAGCTCCCCGGTTATATCTAGGAGAGAGCCGACGGCGCTGGCATCCTTCAATTGGCTCCATATAAGGTCTATGAAGTCCTGCACCGTGGTATCGCTCCTGTACTTGTTTCTCACGGCTGTGAGTTCAAGGGAATCGGAAAGGTGGAAGTCGGCCGATACGACGTTCATAGTGTACTTCCGCTTACGCCTGTCAAGTGTCCTGGCCTTAAGGTATAGGGAGAGGATCGTCAGCTGTGCAGCCCTGTCGTCGAGATCGATTCCGTAGAGGTTGTTCTTCAGGATAAGCGATGAAATCTCATCACTGTTGTACTCTCTCTCTCGGTACATCTTACTGAGCAGCTCGAAGGAATAAAGGAGGAAGTTGCCGCTCCCGCAGGCCGGGTCAAGTATCTTGATTTCTTCAAGCTTCTTTGGCTCCCTTTCCCTTTTAAGTTGCTCTTTTTGAATGGGTATCTCTATCTCGTCATACAGTGGGGAATCGGGATACATCTCTAGGTAGTACCTACCAAGAGTGTTGTCTACGATGTGTTTGACAACCCAACTAGGTGTGTACTGCTGCGACTGGTAATGAACGTTAGACTGGTCTATCTTGGCCTTACTCTCTTTCAATTGCCGCCTTTCGGCGATGTTGTAATACTGGTAAATCCAGCCTATTATGTCGTCCTTGAGCCATTCCTCTGACGCTATGGAGTTTATAAGGTCAATAACGGTCACCGTGTCGTTTGGTCGCGGGAGAAAGCCGTAACGACTGCCGTTATACAGTTGGGGCAGCTCCTGCGATAGAGTCTGGAAGATTTCCTCCAGTATGGTGTTTATTCCCTGGCCCGGTTCGCCGTTTGCCCGCGGATTTCTGCTGAGATACAGGAAATGAGCCTCGCTCTTCCCACCGGTGTCTATGTTCTTGGTGACATACGTCCGCTCGATCAACCCTCTTGCTTCCATTACTTTCAGTCCCACGAGCCTGTTTAGAGTGGTGAATGAGGCCTCTTGCACGAACTTCTTTCTCGCTTCTTTTGCTCCGAGCTGTTTCTCATCTGCCATTATTATGGGAAGTATCCGGCTTCGCAGCTCTTCGAAGCCTGCCACGGAGTTTCCCGTATCATTACTCTCTGTAATGCCGCACTGTTTCAAAAGTAGGGGGTACGATCGCTCCAGAGTCTCACGAATCTGTATTATCGTCTTTTCGAGATCGGCCATATCAGTCCTCCAGCTCTATCTCTAGCTCGGTGTCTTCGGAAACGGAGAGTCTTTCCAACTTGTTTTTGAGTTCACCATAGGTGAGCTTTCTCTTCAGTCTCAGTCTCTTTGGCTGTACTTCAGGCTCTTTCCCTGTACCGTTCGACTCTTCAGGTGATTTTTCTCGCATAAAACCGTCGAAGGAGTCTTCAAGGCTTTCCAGCCTGTGCGCGAAGTCTGTTATGTAAAGCCTGGCTTCATTGAGACCCGTGTGGCACTTCTCGCACTTTATGGAGAACTGTATCTCAAGCTCTCCGCAAGGGGCGTTGGGTCTTCTGAACCAGTCTTGATCTCCCGCTCTCTTTCCCAGTGCGTTTTTCTCTTCCTGTATAGAATCGAGATACTTGTTTATCTTCTCCAGCCATTCATCTCTCTCATCGTGAATGGGGTTGAAGTAGCTCTTGTAGGTGTTGCGCAGTCTCTCGAAGATGCTGTCGAGATCGGTGCCGAAGGAGGCTATGCTTGGCAGAGTGTCCTTGTACTCTTTCAAGAGCGAGGAGAGCTCTTCGCTCTGCTCCTTCTCGAAGGCGTTTTTGGAGATTTCACCCTCCAGCTCGTTGAGGAAGACCTTCTGCTTACGTATGAGCTCGTAGTTCTTCTCGAGAAACTTTTCCGTCTTATCGGCAGTTTCCTTCAGCTCTCGTATCGAATCCCTTTCACGAAGAAAGACGTCAAGACAGTCGTTATCGCCACCGGTGAGAATGTTTAGCATCGTTCTAATCGTGTCGAGGTTCCACCTAACCTCTGCACCGAGTTCTTCCATCCTTTTCTTCAGTACATTCATTCTCTTGTCAAGATGTTTCATCGCCTCGAGCGCCCGGGAAATGAATTCGCTCCTCGGCGACTGTAACGACAGCCTCCCGTCATCCAGCAGCGGGTTTATGATGTCCATAAGATATTGCTTGTCGGATGGGTTTAGCACCACACTGCGACGTATACGGGCCTTCTTGAATTCGCTCACGCTTTTCAACGCTTTATGGACCTCCGCCTTACCGTAAGAGTCTGAATTGTTCACCATTATCTTTCCACCACGTATGAGACAGGCAACTGAATAGATTATCGTTTCCGGGGTCCAGCCGTAAGGAGCGAGCGAGAACTTCTCGAGCAGAATTTCACCCGTTTGATCTTCTCCCAGAGAGGCTATTACAGGTGAGATGATCTTGTGTGTCTCGATCAGGTCTCCATTGTCGTTGAAGACTCTGTGGTCGTCATCTACCTTAAGGGTTTTCAGCGTGTTCTGCGGTCTTGTCAATGCCCCTTCTATATCCTTGCTCGTGGCGGTCGTGAAGGTGATTTCGGTGTAATGGCCGGGTATGACTTTTTCCTTGAGGAGGTCCTTGAGTTCGTTTATAAGGCTGGAGGTGGGTTTTAGCTCGCCTTCGTAAAGAAGCTGTCCCGAGTCTATTGCCTTTCGCAGCTCCCGGCCTAGTTCGTTTCTCTTATCGTTCATTATCTTGCCGTATTTGGTGAGGATCTCGTGTATGCCTTCTCCCGTCTTCTTCGTTCTGAAGGAGTTCAGTGAAGCGTCCAGGCTTTTTATCTCCCTGGCTAGATCACCTATTGTCTCGTTTATCTCAGGGATCACATAGACCGTATCGCGATGGTTCATAGACTCGAATTCGAGACCTTCCACATCGACACCGGTAAATGAGGCGATGCGCACCTGGAGACCCTTCTTCTTGCCACCGATTGCTGCGTTATCCAGGTACCATTCTATGGGAATGTAGGGGCCTTCTCCGTAACGGATTTCCTTGTAGTTGAAGATGTTCAGCAGTTGACGGACTATCTCTTCGTTTCTCTTGGGTATGTCTATTACGGTGTTCTCCATCTCTGCTATGAAGTCCCTCTCGAGATCGGTTACGAGCGTTATCTCTCCGTTGTAACGGGTAACGTATCTCGCCTTCTCCAGGTAGTCAAGGGCATCTTTGACTTCCTTAGTCAGCTCGTATTGTTTGTCGAAGATGTTCTTGCAAAGCATACGGGTTATTACAGTCTCGCTAGCGCCTATCTTATTGAGGTTTTTCAGTATATGGAGAGTCTTGAGTATGTCCGAGGCCTTCACGTTCTTCCCCCTGTACTGGTCGGCGCTATACACGAGATGGGTTACTCCCGAACCGAAGAAGGAGGGGCCCAAAGCGTCGAAGAGATCTGTGGCGCTCACTATCCGGCCGAACTCTTCGTCTTTCAGATTCTTCAGTATTGAATCGACGAGGAAGATGAACTTGCGGGCCGTAGCCTGGTAATATGTCGAGCCGATCGTGTTCTGCACTAGATCGGGGAGTAGCTGGAACTGGTATGGATGGAACGGGTAGTAAGTCATAAGATCGTCTTTTGTTTCGGTCTTTCTGTAATTTCCGTTCGTGTCGCTGAGGGTCGTTATGTTCCCCTGGTTTTCACGCATCGTCTTTTCGAACAGGGGCTCTGCCTCTCTCTTTTTCTTCAGCAGTCTTTCGCGGGCCACCTCATCCACGTTCTCGGATGTGAGATCGAGCCTCACTTCGAACCGGTCTGTCAGTTTGCCAAGCTTCCGCTTGTCGAAGTCTCTGTTGGCTATCAGCTGGTCGAGCTTTTCCTGTGAGGTCACTATTAGCCTTACCGAGCCCTTTCCCTTCGAGGCGAAGGCCTCTGCGACTCCTTGCAGGGCAAGTATTCTGTCTTCGTTATCTTTGAGGGATATCACGTACTGCCCGATTTCATCGACTATGAATACGAGTCTCTTTCCCGTCTCTCTCGTGTAGTCGACGCAGTGTTCGGCAAGAACGCTCGGGGAAAGATTATCGTATTTGTTTACCGCAGATTTCAGAAATTCACTCGCTTCATCCGCGGTGTAATCAAGCCTTTCCGTCATAGCCTTTACAGCGTGGCGACGGAATTCACCGACATTTTGAGCCACCTTCGAGTAGTCGTTTCCGCCCTGCTCTATGTAATTGCGTACCTCTTCGAGGTGTCCGAATGTATCTAGTTCATACTCCATTACCGCTACGTTAGGGAATGAGGAGTAGCCACAGGTCTCGAGAAACTTCTTGAAGATAGATTGCTGTATCGTCTCCATATTGAGAGAGCTGTCTGCCGTCATTTCAAACATAACGACGGTACTCGCTATGCTGTTCAGCGCCCTTATGTTTCCCTTTATGAATTCCGGGTTCGAACAGTTGCTCAATCTCTCGTTGAAGAGTTCTCGGGCCGTTATTCCCTTGGGCAGGGTGTGATTGGTGAGCAAATACCCGAGTATCTTCGCGAAGTAGGACTTTCCCGAACCGAAGAAGCCGGAGATCCACACTCCTATCCTGTCAGTAGAGAGAAGCTTGTAGTTCGTCAGGAAGGCTTCAAGATGCTTCTCTATCTGGTGGGTGACTATGTACTGGGAGATTTCTTTCTCTTCGACAGCGAGATCCTGCTCACCGGCCTTTATTACGAGAGGGACTTCGTCGTCTATGTTTATCCTAAGAAGCTCTTTTATCTTCATTCCCCTTACCCCCTAGTCCTTCTATCTCAAATTACCAGCGCCCTGTAAACCGAAGTGGTGTGTCTTCCATCCAGAAATGTCAGTATGTGTTCCTTCCTCTTTCCCGGATAGATAAATAGAACGGGATTGACGAGTTTACCCGTCACTTCCTCTATTAACGGATTCAGACCGAAGAAGCCGTTGAGTATGCCCAGCCTGTGTATAACCGTTAGAGAGCTTTCCTGTGAGGCCTTCACTATGCGCTCTGTCATATTTGAGTGCAGGAGATGAGCGAAGTCTTTTATGCAGGACTTGCCAAGGAAGGAGAAGTCATCTGCTAGGTTGTCCATCCCATAACTGGTGGCCGTCTCCGAAAGGACGCTTCCCAGATTCAGCAGCTTCAACTTGCCCTCAAAGCGTATCTTAAGCTCCCGGATGGCTATCGTTTCTTCTTTGGGAGAGACTATGAGTACCACAGCCTTCGAGCCTTCGGTTTCACTCGTAAGTGAATCTACCCTTTCGAGCTTTTCCGAGAGTATGTTCAGCTTCTCTGAAAGAGAAAGGTTATTCTTCAAGTGCATCCGGCAGCTCCTCGAAATCTACTTTAGGTTCCAGTCTCACTATGTTTCCGGCCATAGCGAATTCTATTACTCCGGAAGCGTTCATTTCCGCCAGGTAAGAGACCAGATCCCTCTCGTCCAGGAGAAGGCATTTGAAATCATCCGAGTGCAGGATCTTAGAAGGTCCCATTCCCGAGTTGAAGAGGAAGTATAACACGGCCATAACGCTCTTCTTAGTTGGGCGGAAGTAGTTCAGGTCTATGTTTTTTCCATTCGCACTCGCCATTCCGAGTTTGGTGGTTATGGCGAGGTAAATGGTTACCCTCTTGTCCGACATATATGCGGTAAAGCCTTTTTTCTTTATGATGTAATCTATGACGTCTTCACGAAGCAGAAAGGCAGCCCCTTTATGATAAGCCGGAAATACTTGCTCGACTGTGATTGCCCTCACCAGCTCGTCTCTCTCGCAGTTCTTCCAGAATAAAAGCTCTCTCTTCGTCTGCGTGTCGATACTCTCGGAAGTCATTATGCGCGCGAAGACTTTCAGAGCTTCAGGCGAGAAACCCTTCACGTAGTCTGAAATGAGCCAGCTTGCCATTCTTTTTCTGTATTCACCAGAACTGATTCGAAACGGGTCGTCCGAGACAAGATGACGTTTTATCTCCTCTGCGCTCCTTCCCTTCATAACTTCGGCCATTATGTAAACGACATTATCCAAATGGTCAAACGCTCTGTTAAGGTGTGTTTTTGAGTTTGGCGGCATATAGCAGATCCTCCACGTTAGGTAAATAGATTATAACAACGTGACTGTCATTTCGCCAAGTGCAAAGTCTGCTGCTCAATTGTAACGTCATCTGATCTCAAGTTGATACTGACTCTCTTGAGTAGATTCAATTATGATGCATTACGCTGACCATAAGACCTGTCTCTCACGCTATAATCGCAGCATTCTGCTTCTCTAGATTCAAATGGATTTGTCGCAGGTTTTTCCAATACACATAGATGATTGCTGAGTGTAAAGCAGACTTGAGACAGCGGGCTCCTGAGGACGAATTAAATTACCCTGTATACTCCTCTCAGGCATCTTAAACTTCCAAGAAGTATCGAAATCCCCATTTGAATAGGCACTAACGCTCTCAGCCATTTGATCAAACAAAAGGCGTATCAAACATTGAATCTAGGAAATCATAACTACAAATCACTACCTGGATAAGAAGACTTTCGAAGACGAGTGATTATCTTTTTCGGGAAACGGAGTAAATGATTGTATCTTTTACTATTAGATTTCATCTACATGAAAATAGGTGAATTTCACCTGAGCTTGGTGTTTGGAGTTCTGAATCTATAAAATGATGAATGATATGCGCAGACCGGTCTTCTGAAAGCAAGAAGAGCCTATTCGATTTTCTGAACTCTCGATGAATGAGGAGTGATTAAGGATCTCCAGGCAAATGACGGAGTGATTTAAGATCTCTAGGCATCGGATTCTTTATTCGGCCGAATTCATTTAATCAGTCCTGCTTTCGAAAAACCACTCTGGATGGTTAGATGGTCGTTCTTCTCTTAAGGAATTCCGGGCTCTGCTAAAGGAGGTGATCCTATGTGAGGCTAGAAATCAGAAACAGCCGAACACAAAGCAAATAAGGAGGGAGAAGAGATGAAATCCAACTGTGTCATTTTCCGAAGCACTGGGAGAGTTATTAAGGCAATTAGTTGTAACAAAACTTAAAGGATCTTTAAGTATTTGGAATCGGGGTTTCTTTGTGATTATGATTTGTCCAGTCGGAGTTCTATGCTCCGATTCTGTAAGAAAAAACTCAAAACGAAAGAAGGTGTGGAAAATGGCAAGAGGAAAAAAAGGATCTCCTGGAAGAGATCCGAAAAGGTACAAAGGATATTTTACCCAAAGAGATTCTAGCACAGGAAGATTCGTTAGCTCCTATCGTGATCGTTTCCGTAACATTTCCTCGGAGGAAAGAGCTCACAGGGAGGACCACAGGATTATGAACGAGATCTACGACAGGAATCGCGATTCCTATCTAAATGTAGTTGAAGAAAGGAGAGAACTAATTGAGAGTCTCGAGATCTAATACCCCATCTATTTTCAGAGTGAAGAAGCAAAGAAACTTCGTGGCGATCGACAAGAGTTTCCTTAACGACGCTTCTCTTTCATGCAAGGCGAAAGGGCTTCTCGCCTTCTTTCTTTCCAAACCCGATGACTGGGAGTTTCGGCTCTCCGAGATCAGGAGGAATTTTAAAGATGGAAAGGAAAGTATAAGAAAGGGAATCGAAGAACTGCAGAAGGCCGGTTATGTGAAAAAGGTGAAGTTGCGCGGAACGAAGGGCAAGTTCGACGGAGTGAGGTATCTGATCTACGAAACCCCTTATTTGAGCGAGGTTCACCCGCAATCCGATTTCCCGACTTCGGGAAAACCGAAAGCGGATAATCCGGCAGCGGAAAACCCGTCACTACTAAATAATGATATTACTAAGGATACTTCGTATCGTGCAGACACGAGTGAAGATATGTCCAAGTGGGGAAAAAAAGACTTCATTAAGAAAACTGCAAGTCTGATCAAAGAGAGATTGGGAATCGAGGACAATTACAAGCTAGCGGCTGCGCTGGATACAGTCGTTGGCCTTCCCGATCCATTCAAATTCATCACGTTCAGAAACCTTTCGGAACTGGTCGACTATCTTCCCGAAGAAGCGTACGAGAAGAAAGAGAAACTGAAACCGGTGAGGAGATTCAGGAAAGCGTAGCTTTTGAAAAGATGTAAGAGGCCAGAGGGAAGAGGTGAGAAGAGCAATTGGATCTGCCTTTCTAACCTCTAGCCTCATACCTCTCACATCTGTCCGATCTTTGACTGGAGGTTTTACTGTGAATTACATAGAACTGATTAACAATTTCTGGATATCAAATAAGATTCATAAGTTCAACTCTCTCGAGACGTCTCTTTATTTCTTCATACTCGACTATGCGAACAACGCTAGATGGCCCGAGAGTTTCATAGTTCCAAACGGGATAGTTCAGAGTGTTTTCTCCTGCACCAGGGACCAACTCATAAGGGCAAGGAGGAAACTGTGTAAATTCGGTCTGTTGGCGTATGAAACGGGTGACCGACATAACCCGGGAAAATACACAATAATTGCGCACCCGACACCTACCCGTGACCTACCCGAGGTCGACACAAGACCTACTCTAGACACACCACCCTGCGATCTTACGAAAGCGTCTGTTCATGAACAAGAGAATAGCGTCATTAAAGATGAGACCATACCCGAGACTTACTCTAGGCCTACTGGAGACCTCCCGGAGGCCTACCCGACGCCTGCTAGTAATATAAACAAAACTAAACTAAAGAAAAGTAAAGTAAACAAAACAAGAGAAAAAAACATTCTTTCTCCTTACGGAGAAACGAAAGCTTTGCTTTCGCAATCAACGGAAAAAGAGGTTAAGAATGGAGAGAAAGAAGAGATTTCTGAAGTCACAAAAGCCTCTCTTGTGCAAACGGAGTTGGAGAATGATTCGCAAGAGCCCCTTCACGGAGATACTCCTCCCGGCGAAATGGCCGTTTCCGGAATCAAATCGAACGGGAAGGAGCCTTTGCGTCAAGGCGAAGGCGGACCTCCGGAAGAAGTCCCGGCTGAAAGCTGTTTAGTCGTTCCGCCGTTCAAGATGAACGATCGGGATGGGGAAGATGGAGAGCAAGAGGATTTCTCCTATCTCGACTCCTGTTCGAGGTACGAGAGAGACGTAATGGAGACATGGGAGGCGATAATAGGGCCCTTCGAGAGGGAGTGGATTCCTCTCCTGAGAGAAGCCCTCAATAAATGCTACCCCTCACAGATAAAGACTGCGATTATCGCTATGGACAGATCAAAACACGAGGTCCTCGAAGAGATAGGCTTTGAATATCTTATGCAGCCTCTTCTAAGGGGCGCATTCGGAAGGAGAGCGAATAGAAATGGAAGAAAAGATTGGAGCGATTCTGGATCGTTTAGAGATCCTATCGAAAAGTTCAAGAACCCCGCAAGAGAAAAGCCCAAAACACTCGAAGAACTCCTCAAATACACGGTTTAGCAAAGACGAGGCGATAGAAGAGTGCATGAGGAACTGTCCCGGCCCGGAGAAGTGCCCTTACGGGGGATATATAGTCTACGCCAGCGAAGACCCACGTTACAGCGACCTCATGTACGAGTGCTCGATATACAGAGAATTCAGAAGGGTAAAGGAGAACATGGAGAGGCTGATAAAAGTCCTTCCCAAAGGACTGTGGGAGAGAAGACTGGACAACTTCATCCCCGAAGACGGAGTGACCGAAAGGGCGCTCGACCTCTCGAAGAAATACGTGAGACACAGGGCGTGGAAGATAGGATCGAACTTCATCCTTCTCGGAGGCTACGGCACCGGAAAGACTCACCTCGCTGCCGGCATAGCGATAGAGGCTGTCAATATGGGAGATACGGTAGCCTTCATAACCGCTCCCTCCTTGAAGATCGGAGACTTCAAGACGGTCTCCGAGAAGATACAGGAGTGTTCGGGGGTTGACCTTCTCGTTATCGACGACCTCAGCAACGAGACGGAGAACAAGATGACAACAGACAAGATATTCGAACTGATAAACCACAGGTATGAACAGGGAGCGGGAACTATAATAACCTCCAACCTGAACTTAACTGATTTCGATTCAACCGTGGGGGCAAGGATCTTCAACAGACTGGGCGAGAGGACTGCGATCATGCGGCTGGAAGGAGTCAAGTCCTACCGCGAGAAGAAGAGGGAGAGGTATGTGGCATGGACGAGAGATGAGTTCCAAGATGCAAGTTCCAAGTTGCAAGAAGAGCGAAAAGAAGATTAAGAGCAGTTCCAAGATGCAAGTTCCAAGTTGCAAGAAGAGAAAAAAGAAGATTAAGAGCAGTCCCAAGATGCAGGTTCTCAGTTGCAAGAAAGAAGAACTGTACAACAGAAGGGATCTGGAACTGTTCATGAGCCTAGCTCCGCTGAA